>JBFWRL010000021.1:0-50286 GCA_050248915.1 Candidatus Sericytochromatia bacterium | reverse complement strand
TTTGCAGAGTTTGATTGCCCAACACAAAGAGCGGGCCCAGGCCAGCTTACACGCCAGCAGCGGACCCCAGCGCAATACCGCCAAAGGAGACCATCAGGCCCATCGCCTGACCTATTCCGAGATAGAAACCCGTTTGATTGCCCAGGCCGAAAGCGAAAAATGGGCCTGCCTCGAATTACATGTCACACTCAGCCGCACCACCCGCATGAAAGCTGCCCGTATTGCCCTGATTGCCCATGTGCTGGATAAATTGGGGACCTTAATAAAAACCTTTCCCAGCCCCGAAGCGATCCTCGAAGAAAAAGTGGGTCACGAAGTGATCTTTGCCTTGTTAACAGCGGCAACTCCGGAACAGGTGGTGGAAGACTTGACCGCAATTGTGGAGGTCGATGCGGTGGCTGTCTTGCCTGTGCGTTTGGAGCAATTGCCGTGATTCCACCGGTCCCCCTTAAACAGAGTGCCTTGCGTTTGGATGTACAAGGTCTGGAGCAAAAAGTGGGCAGCCGCGTTTTATTGGCTGGGGGACTGGGCTTTTGTATTCCCGCAGGGGCCTTTGTGGGGCTGCTTGGCCCTTCTGGCTCAGGCAAATCGACCCTGCTCAAGGCCTGCTGTGGCCTGCAAAAACCGACCAAAGGCAAAATTTTGCTCAATGGCGAAGATTTTTACAAAAATCCGGCCCCCTGGCGCAGTCAATTGGGATATGTGCCCCAGGACGATATTATTCACCAAGAGTTGACTGTCGAAAAAGCGGTCGATTACGCCGCTCGGCTGCGTTTACCTGTGGACCTCAGTCCAGAGCGGCGCAAGGCCTTGGTTTCGCGCGTGATTGCCGAAGTGGGCCTGCAAGAGCGCCTCAAGGTGCGCATTCGCAAATTGTCAGGGGGCCAGCGCAAACGCGCCAGTGTGGCAGTGGAATTGCTGAGCCGACCGGGTTTGCTCTTTCTGGACGAACCCACTTCAGGCCAAGATCCCAAACTCGAAGAGGACATGATGCGTCTCTTTCGCGGACTCAGCCGCGAAGGAGCGACAGTGGTGGTCACCACTCACGCCATGGCCAGTATTGAGCTTTTGGACACGGTTTTGCTTTTGCAGGGAGGCTGGTTGGTCTATATGGGGCCGCCGCAGGAGCTGTTGGAATTTTTTGACTCTCGCTCATACGAAGGTATTTTCAGGATTTTGGCCAAAGACAATCCGGCTCAGTGGGCCCAGCGCTTTCGCAGCAGCAAATATGCTTCTCATTTGCGGGGGATTTAAGATGGCCGGTTCAAAAGCTGTTGTCAAACACGCCGCTCCGGGTTTTCTGCATCAAGCAGGGGTTTTGTCTGAGCGCTATTTGGATGTCTTCCTCAGCGATTTCCCCAGTTTGTTTTTGCTGGTTTTTCAGCCCCTGGCTGTCGCGATTTGCACGGGGCTGGTCTGGAAAGGCACCTCTGGCTCAGCCACACTCTATTTTGTCTTGGTTTTTTCAGCGGTTTTCTTTGGCTGTGTCAATGCCTGCCGCGAGATTGTCAAAGAAAAAGTGATCTTTGGCCGCGAGCGTTTGGTGGGATTACAAATCCCGGCTTATATTGCCTCGAAGTTGTGGGTCTTGGGGATTTTGGGATTGGGCCAAGCGCTGCTCTTTTATTTGGGGGTGCGCTATTTTTTGGTGCTCGAAGGCAATCCTGTCTTGGTATTACTCACCCTTTATCTCTCGACCTTGGCGGGCACGGCCCTGGGTCTGTGTATTTCTGCCTTTGTCAGCGCCGATGTGATGGCCATGACCTTGGTGCCCGTTGCGCTGATTCCCCAGCTCTTGTTTTCGAAAGTGGTCATGCCCAACAAAAGCCTGACCGGGGCTGTGGCCTGGCTGGAAAAACTCACGCTGGTAAAATGGAGTTATCTCAGCATGGAGCAATTGGTGGCCAGCTCGGTTCAATGGGGCACAGTGCTGCAGGGCTGGGGCATGTTGCTGTTGATGAGTGCTGTTTTGATCTTACTGAGTGCCCTGATTTTAAAAATGAAAGAAAGTTTCTGATGCGTATTTTTGCTGTTTTAGCGCTTTTATTGGCCCTGGTGGGTGGGGTGGTTTTTTATTTGCAGTCGTCCCCTGTGGGGCAGGCCCCGTTGGGGGCTTTGCTCAGCAAAGACGCCCAGGCCATTGTCAAAATGGGCCAAACCTTTATGGAGAGCATCCAATACAAAGACTTTAAATCCGCTGCTCAGTTCAGTTTGCCAGAGCAGAAGGCCAGTTTGGATATCCCTGTACTGATTGAGCGGCTCTTTCAGGTCAAACCCGAAATGATGGATATGAACAATATTCAGGTGCTCTCCCATGACTTCGACAGCTCGGGTGATCGGGCGCGCCTGCGTATGCAGGCCGATGTCAAATTTTTAAACAGCAGTGAGTTGCGCAAGCCAGAAGTGATTCTCTATTTTAAAAAATTGCCCGATGGCAAATGGTATATGGATTTTGCCTCGTCGATCAAATAGCCTGAACAAATAGATCTGGGTTTGATTGAAATCTCTTTGGGCTCTGGTTTACAATAAAAACAATGCCGCAAAGGTGGGGAAAAATATGTCCCATTTCACGTCTGTTCAGACCCGGATCCTCGATCCAGAGTGCCTGGAACTCTCGCTCAATCAGCTTGATTATAAAGTCATTCACAAAGCCCGGATGCGGGGGTGGCAAGGTCAGCGCAAAGAAGTAACTTTGCTGGCCCGCTTTAAAAATTCCTGCCCCTATGATATTGGTTTTGTGCAAGACAGTCAGACAGGGGCTTTTGCCATGGAAGCCGATTGGTGGGCGATTCACGAACACCTGGGGCTTGAAGATGATTTTTTGATCAACCAGATCAACCAACGCTACGCCTATAACAAAGTGCTCAAAGAAGTTAAACAGCGCGGATTTATGATTGCCGAAGAAAAGCAGGAATCAGATCAGAGTATTCGCCTGCTTGTGCGTAAATGGTAGCGTTCTAAACGAGTTGTTGTTGACCCCCTCGTTCGCACCCCCCTGAGTCTCCCTCAGGGGGGTGCTATTTTGAGGACTTGCTCTCATCGCGTCTCAGCGCTTCGTAGCGGCTGCCCACCCCCCAGGCCTCGTAGAGCCAAAAACCAATAATGACCAAAGCAAAGACCAAATAGACTTGGTCCAATTGGCTTTCGGCCATGCTAAAGAGCATCACCATTACACCCATTAAGCTCAATTTGAGGATCGAGGCAGTGACATCCCCCAAACGCATGATTGGCCCTTCGATCAGGGGTTTGAGTTTAAAGCGGGTTGCGTTATCTGCTTGGGTATACAATAATTCTTTCGAGGTTCGGTAAAGCGAATAATTCAGCGCGTAGGTACCCGTTTGCATCCAAACGACGGTCATCAACTCAACGGGGAAAAACATCCCGATCGTGACCAAGGCAAAGAGCAGTGGCAAAGAGACCAATACCCAACGGACCCCCACCCAGCGGTAGAGGGGGCGGGCCGCAAAAACCAAAAGCACGACCCCAACCAGACCCTGGTATTTATTGATACTCGAAATCAGGCGGCGGGTCTCTGCTTCGAGATTGTCGCGGTAGCGGGTATAGGCGGTGATGAGATCAGACGCAGAGAGCTGAATTTGGTGCTTTTTTAGAAAGGCCGTCATTTTATCTGCATAGGCCTCTTTCTCGACTTGTTTGAGTTCGCGCACCAGGGCAAAACCCGTGGGATTTAGACTGTGGGCAGGTTTGTTCTGCTGCTGATTGAGCGCCAAATTGAGCGGCTGCATGTCTTGTTGGTATTGTTTCTGAGCGGATTGCAAGTCAATGGTTTTGGACCATTGAAACTCCATCACCGTATTGAGCAAAGCCAAGGCGAAGACCATGGTGGCAATGCCGCGCACATAGCGGTGTTGCCAGAGATAAGCGAAGTCGCCCCAAATGGGTTTTTTTTCTGTTTTGGCCGGTGCTGTTGTGTCTATTTTGAACACAGTCGAAGTTCTGATTGCCAGAAACATAAATAACAGTGCCAATCCCATTAAAAGTGCAGAAACCAGCAGGGTCCAGGCACGAAACGGCCCCGCTGCCAAGTATTCTGACAAAACCGCACCAAAGATTCCACCACTGGTTGCGCCGATTGAAATAAAACCAAAACAGCGCTCTGCACTTTCAGAATAGTAGAGTGAGTTAATTGTGCCCCAAAGGATGGCATTACAGAGTAAAAAATAGGTGGCTGCCCATAGATAAAAAAAAGCGGTCGCCCCTTTTCCACCCTCTGAAAGCCCAAAGAGAAAAAAGAGTTTACAGGCAATCATAAAGAAATAGGTATAGCTAATCAAACGATAGGTTTTGATATGGTCATACAAAAAACTATAGATTTGCGTGAGCGCCAAAGAAAGAAATGGAATCAGGAGAAAAAACAGGGGCATCAAATTGGCATCAAAATCTTTGAGAAACTGGGAATTGCGCATGGGTTTGACCAAATAATAGGAGGTCAACAAGAAAAAAACCGAGGCGAAACTGAACAGGGTTTTGGCCCTTTCACCGCTTTGGGCTCCCGTGAGCAGAGCAATGAGTCGCGCGATCATGACTGGCAAGATGTACTTCCTCAATGCAGAAGATTGATACGTCTATCTTAACAGACCTCTGAAGCGGGCCCAAGGGGGGCAGATAAGCTGAGTGGAATGCTTTAGAATTTAAACAACTTTTAAGCACTTGCTCAAAAAAAGATAACGACTAAACCCGGCTGAATTGGGTATAATAGGCCTCGAAAGCGTATGTGGGAGTGATATTTACTCTATGCCCTTGTTCAGCCCAGAATCCCATCAAGAACAGAGTCAAACCCTGTTTCAAAAGGCCTATGCCTGCCAAATGAAAGGTGAGCTGGAGAAAGCCATTCGCTTTTATCAACGTTCAATTGATCTCTTTCCCACGGCAGAGGCCCATACCTTTTTGGGCTGGACCTATAGCTACCAAGAGCGCTATCAAGAAGCGATTGACGAATGCCTGCGCGCCATTGTTCTCGACCCCGACTATGGCAATCCCTATAACGATATCGGCTCTTATCTGCTCCAACTCAATCAGCCCGAAGCGGCGATTTCGTGGTTCGAGCGCGCGATCGAAGCCCCTCGCTATGAATCACGTGTCTTTGCTTGGTTTAATTTGGGCAAAGTGGCAGAGCTCAAATACGATCAGCATCTGGCCCGCAATTGTTATAGCCGGGCCATGGATGCCGACCCCGCTTATTTGCCCGCTTGGCAGGCCTATGTGCGGGTCTGTGCCAGCCTAAACTAAGTGCCTTCTAAGCCTCGACTTCGTCTCAGCAAGAAGGCACTTATTCTGGTTGGTCAAAACGCAGCAGAGGTGGGGTGATTTGAAAGTCTTGGAGTTTTTCCACCAGGCGGTTTAAACGAATGGATTTTTCCACGATCATTTCCACCAGATCTTCGCGCTTGAATTGCATGGCATAGGCAATCAGCTCTTTGAGCATCTCCGGGTCTTCACAGGCATTGATCTGGGCTTCGAGATTGTCTTGGTTTATTTCTTCCATGGCAATTAAGTGTCCATCTGCTCCTTCACAGACATACCTTTTCTCAGGTATGCTTGATACGTATTTTATACCCAGTTCCAGCAAATTTCAGTGATGAATTCGTACCCACCCACATTGATCCGACCATTAAAATTAATCAGCCCCCTGCAGTCTCGGGAAAATCGCGTGCTCAAACGCCTTTCAGATCTTGCCATTGCTTCGCTTGGATTGTTTTTGCTCTGGCCACTGTTTGTCTTGATTGCCCTGGCTATTCGCCTCAACTCGCCTGGCCCAGCCCTTTATAAACAGGAACGGGTCAGCTTACATGGCAAGATTTTTAATATGTACAAATTCAGAACCATGCCCGTGGATACAGAAAAAGACACAGGGCCAGTCTGGGCGACGTCTGATGACCAGCGCTCCACGCCCTTGGGCCGCTTTTTGCGCCGCTCCAGTTTGGATGAATTGCCACAATTGCTGAATGTGCTTGAAGGCAGCATGAGTTTTATTGGCCCCCGCCCGGAACGCCCGTATTTTGTGGCCCAATTTCAGCAAGAGATCCGCCATTATGATGAGCGTCACCAGGTCAAAGCGGGTATGACCGGACTGGCCCAAATCAAAGGGCTGCGCGGAGATACCTCCATCGAAAAGCGGGTTGAACACGATCTTTATTATATCGAGAACTGGTCTTTGGCCCTCGATTTTAAAATTATCTTTTGCAGTTTTTGGGTGATCCTGCAAGATTTTATCGAGAAAAAAGCCTATTAACGCGGTGGGTCTCTAAGCCCATTCACGGGGTTTGCCCCCTTGGCAAAACCAAGGGGTGTGTTAATCTGAAAACACGTTTTTAATCAATTGGGCTGAGGAGTGCAAGAGATGTTCGACAAATTTCTTTCCAAAGTGGGCATTGGCGCTGCTAAATTGGATACGGTGCTGAGCAATCCCGAAGTCATGCGTGGGGAGTTTTTAACCGGTGAAATTCGCATGGTGGGCGGTAAAACAGCTCAAAAAATCAATCAGGTTTATCTTGAACTCTATACCAATTTTAAAGTTGAATATGAAAACGACTACGGTGATGAACATGAAAGCACTTCCAGCTTTGTTTTGCATCGCCTGAATATTGCCGAGGCCTTTACCCTCGAAGCTGGGGAAGAGGCGATCTGGGACTTTGAAATAGAAGTACCTCCGTATACGCCCATTACCATGGATTATCCCAATGTCTGGCTGAGAACGGGTTTGGATGTCTCCTGGGCCTGGGATCCCAAAGACAATGACGCGGTCTGTGTGCTGGCTGATCCTGCTTCGGAGCGGGTTTTGGCTGCTGCTGAGGCTCTGGGTTTTGAACATGCCAACGAGAGTGGTCGCTGTTATCAAATGCCCAATCCCTATGGCGCACCTTACGTCCAAGAATTTGTCTTTCATGGCCGGGGCAAATTGGCAAGCCGGGTCGAAGAGCTCGAAATGCTGATTGCTGCTGACTTTGAACATGCCGAGGTGGTGATGGAAATAGACCGCCGCAACCACGGCATGGGCGGCTGGATCGCTGATGAGATGGATCTTGACGAACACAAACTCAAATTTACATTGAGCCAAGAGCAGGAATTCTCCCCCCAAGACCTGGAGGGGATTATTTTAGAGGCGCTTGGTTAAGCTAAGACAAACGTTGCAATTCCAGCAATTGCGGCGGTGTGGCATCGGGGGGATAGACGAGTTCTATCTTGAGTTCGCTGCTGCTCTGGGCGGGCAATTCAAAAATTTTGAGGGCCCCCGCCTCTTCGCCTTCGTGTAAAATTTGGTGCATCAGGCTCTCTTCGATTTTGTCTGCTGAGTCCACTTTCCAGCTCAGCAGCAAAGAACCGCGAAAGCGCACGGCTGCTGAGCGGGATGTCTGAAAAATAGCTTCAGCTTGGTGGGGCAGATCAGGCTGAAGTCGCACCTCGAGTGGATTGTGAAGATAGATGGCATAGCGCCGGGGGCGGGTATCAGGGTTGTGAAGCTGGGCTTTTAAGCTGTATTTAAGACCATAATTGCCATGGGATTCAATGGCTGTCTCGGAGACCCGTTTGTGCAGGGGGGCACTTTGGTTTTGTTGGGTGCCCAGGCGTTTGAGATAAACACTGGCAATGGGAAACCCCACCCGCTCTCCGACTTCGACAGGCAGGGGGTTGAGTTGGCCCTGCCATTCACTGCCATTGCCAATGCCGGCCACGCGGCCATAGCGAAAAACCCCTCGGGGTGGGGGCTGACCTGAGATATAGGCCGTGGCTGGGGCTTCTTCTGGGCCGGCTGCCAGCCCGGATTCCAGCATCTGGATGAGGTCTTTTTCCTGGGGCGGCTCTCCGGTTTGAGAGACCCAAGCCAGGGTCGAAAGATAGACAGGGTCTTCACTTTGAAACTGAAACAGGCCAGAAAGGGCGTTGTCCTGTTGTAAGACCCAAAGTGGATTGGTGGGCACGGCTTCTAATAAGAGCACGCGGTGAGCGTGGGCAGGCAGTTGGACTGCGCGGGGCTCAATTGTGTTTTCACCCCGCAGCCAGGCCAGTGAAAGCCGATCGCCTGCGCCCGCAAAGATCTGGCCACTATCATTGTTTTGAATGCCGCTGAGGGCATAAAAAGGGGCTTCGGGCCAGGTCCGGAAAAAAGCCCCCTGTTTGACTTTGAGCGCCGTTTCGCGCTCGGCAGGGTTGCTGGCCACAACAGCCAAATAGAGCCTTGACGAGGAAAGCGGGGGAGTGCGGGCGACATGGTGCAAAAACAGACCAAATTCGCCTTGCAAGGCCACACCCAACTTACGTTTGTCTTCGAGTTTGGCTGGAGGCAAGCTGGAGACCAAAATCCCACTTTGCTCAACCCGTTCAGGACTGTTGCTGTGCAACATCCAGGTCTCATTGAGGCCCCCCGGAAGGGGAAAAACACGCAGATCGTGACTGACTTTTTCTATCGTCTCGGGGGGGGGGGGCTGTTGAAATGCCGCGCAGCCCGCAAAACTGGTCCAGATGGCTGTGGTGATCAGAAGCGGCCCAGTGTGGAGCCAGTTTGAAGGTTTTCTCATACAGAGAATTCTATCGGGGGTGAATAGCAGAGATCAAGGGGCATAGCAAAATAAGCCATTCTTTCTGTCTCTTTTGGATTGTCCCAGAGCCAAGGGCTTTGGCATATACTGGAGTATGCGTTTTGCCAATCCAGAAGCCTTTTTATTGCTCTTGCTCCTGCCTGTCTTTGCCTTTGTGCGGCGCAAATACAGACCAGATCGACAGGAGGCACTGCCGCTGCCGACCTATTCTCGGCTCTTGGCTCTGCCGCGTTCGGGCCATTGGAAACTCTGGTTGCCCCGTTTTTTCTATGTCTTGGGAATTGTCTGTTTGATTGGGGCTTTGGCCCGACCCCAGTTTGGGCGAGAAATTACCAGCAGCAAAGAAAAGGGTGTGGATATTATCTTGGCTGTAGATACTTCGGGCAGTATGATGGCTGAAGATTTTCGACCCAATCGACTGGAAGCAGCCAAAAAAGTCATTTCTGAATTTGTGGCCAATCAAAAAAACAACCGGATTGGGGTGGTGGTTTTTGCGGGGCGCTCGTTTACGCTTTTGCCCCTAACCACTGATTATTCACTGGTGCTGGATGCCATCAAAGATATTCACAAAGGCACAGTAAAAATTGATGGCACGGCAATCGGGGACGGCATTGCCAACGCCGTCTACCGCTTTAAATCAGAAAATGCCAAAAGCCGGGTGATTATTTTGCTGACCGATGGTGAAAATACCATGGGCAATATTCAACCCCTGGTGGCGGCGCAGGTGGCCCGTCAGAAAAATATCAAAATCTACACCATTGGCATGGGCAAAGCGGAGGGGGTCCCGGTCCCGATGACAGATCCCCAAACCGGTCAGCGTTTTTATCTGCGGGATCGCAATGGCACTCTTTTTCTCAGCCGGATCAATGCCAAAGAACTGACAGAAATGGCCAATCTGACAGGGGGGTTGTATTTTCAGGCCGACAATGCCGAAACACTGTCAGCCATTTATGCACGCATTGGCCAGATGGAAAAAAGTGAATTTGAAACCAAACGCACCACACTCTACCTGGAGCAGATGATCTGGTTGGCTTTGCCTGCGCTGATCCTGCTCTGCCTGTCGTTTATTCTGCGTACCACTCTGGGGAGGGTGGTGCGCGTTTAAACACACGCGGGTGGTGTGGGCCTAAGAGGCCAAACTGAATTGGGGGTGCCCGATCACTTCATGGTGGGCCTTGCAGCGGGGTTGGTACTCTTCGTCGCCAATCAGCACAGTTGGGCTGTTGTAGTGGGCCGGTTGCCCATTGACCAGGCGTTGGGTAAAAGGGGCGTCTGCCCCACAGGCCTCACAATGGGCGTACAAAGGCAAATGGGTCTGACAAATTTCAATCACCGCCTGCATGGTTACCCCCGCTTGGGCATGGTCCCGCAGCGGAAAAAATTCGCGGCGAAAATCGCGGTCGAGGCCCGAAAGATAGACCGAAATCTGGCGCTCGCTTAATTGGCGCATGACTGACAGCAGCCCTGAATCCAAGAGAAAGACCTCGTCAATCAGGCAGGCCTGGGGCCGTCTTCCGGGCGGCAAATAATCCAACAAATTCAGGGCATCTTGCTGGGCTTCGCAGATTAAGGTGATGGGCAGCCCTTGCAGCAAAGGCAGGATTTCGGCAGCGGTGTCGATCCCCACGGCTTGGATGTCGCGGCAAACGCTGTCCCGGGAGCGAATAAAACAGCCGTCTCGGGTATCTTGGCGGGGCTTAAAGGCCAGGAAAGGAATACCAGCAGCATACAGGGCCTCAGCTTTTTGCACGAGATAGCGCGATTTGCCACTTTTCATGGGGCCATAACAGATTTCCAGGTGGGTTTCTTCGTACACGGGAGTGTGATCCTTGCCGCAATGTGATAAGGTATCCTACCATGTTTTTTTTGTCTAACGGGATTCGCTCCCAGACAAAAAAGAAGAATTTTCCACCTGAAAAAAACGAGTGCTTTGGGCTATTGGCTACAGGCTTGCCACTGTTTTACGGTCTGGCTGTCTACGCTGCGGCTGTAGACCCGCACCTCATCAATAGCCCCTTCGAAATACTCACCAAAGGTTGGATTGCTGCCAATCCGAGCCGCAGCCAGACCTTCTCCCACGGTGGTGGGTTTTTTAGCGAATTGTTTGCCGTTGACGAAGAGTTGTACTCCGCCAGCCACATTGTCATAAGAGACAACGACAAAGGTCCATTCCCCCTTGCGGATTGGATCAAATCCCAGTACGCCTTCTGTGCCCATAAAAGCAGACCACCCAAAGCCGCCTCCGCGATTGTCGATGCCAAAGGAGCGATCATAATCACCATCATCATTGGAGACTATTTGTTGCAAGCGTTCAGTGACATTATTGTCCGAACGTACCCAGGCAGAGATGCTCAGTTGGGGGCGGTTGGTCGGGGTGATATTCAAAAGCGGTAAGTCTACATAGTTTTCCTGTTCAGGTTTAAACAAGAGGGCTTTTCCCGCTTGTCCTTTGCGATCAGCTGTGGCTTGGGGGGGCGTTGTGCCTTTTAAATTGCCATGGGCGTTGGCCACACTATCTTGGCCATTGCCATCAAGGGGGTAATGAGCCACCAAGCCATTGCTCAGGGCTGTATTGCAGGCAGAAGCTGTGGCCAAACTGGCATCGACATCGACGCGTAAAGTCGTGGGTTGGGGACTCGGGCGGGATGTGAGCGCGTCATTGATGGCAGGTGTGAGCCCAGAACATGCGGATAATACTGTGAAAATAGCCAATAACACTAATAAAGAGCTGATTTTTTGCATAAAATATTCCCATCTAATTTAAAATGATTTTTGATTTTAGCATAAAAACCCCAGAAAAACGAAATTCTTTTGAGGCTTGCCAGCCTTGCTATTTCAGCCTATCCTGAGTCATAAAGAATGAGGAGATGAGATCGCCCATGGAACTTCCCACGCAGTCAGTATCTGGCACAGAATCGACGGGCAAGGGGTTTAGCCGTTTGGTGGTTTTGTCGATCTTGGTCGCTGCCCTGGGTTATTTTGTCGATATCTACGATTTATTGCTCTTTAGCATTGTTCGCGTCAGCAGTCTGAAGTCATTGGGGCTGCAAGGCGATCAAGTCCTTTCGACGGGTCTGATGTTACTCAATATGCAGATGTTTGGCATGTTATTGGGCGGGGTCTTTTGGGGCGTCTTGGGAGACAAAAAGGGCCGACTCTCGGTGCTCTTTGGGTCGATTTTTCTCTATTCCATTGCCAATTTACTCAATGGCCTGGTGCAAAATGTTGAACAATATGCCCTCTTGCGCCTGATTGCAGGCATTGGCTTGGCCGGTGAACTCGGTGCGGGCATTACCCTGGTGAGCGAACTCATGCCCCGCCACAGCCGCGGATACGGCACCACAATTATCGCCGCAGTCGGCATTTTGGGGGCGGTTGTCGCCGCTTTTGTTGCCAACCTCTTCGATTGGCGTACCTCGTATTTTATTGGCGGTGGACTCGGTTTGGCCCTCTTGGTTTTGCGTGTGAGTCTGTTTGAGTCGGGCATGTTTGCCAAACTCAAAGAGAGCAAAGTCTCACGGGGCAATTTTTGGATGTTGTTTACCAAACGGGAACGGGCATTCAAGTATATGAATTGTATTTTGATCGGTCTGCCGATTTGGTATGTGATTGGCATTTTGATCACCCTCGCGCCTGAATTTGGCGCGGCTCTGGGCATGAAAGACCTGCCCACCGCGGGCAATGCGGTCAAATATTCGTATATAGGCCTCTCGTTGGGCGATCTCTGCAGTGGTTTGCTCAGTCAGCGTCTGCGCAGCCGCCGCAAGGTGGTACTGCTTTTTTTGGGCCTAACGGCGGCTTCGGTGGTGGCCTATTTTCTCTTGGGAGGGCAATCGCTCTTTCACTTTTATCTGATCTGCGGCTGTTTGGGCTTTTCTGTGGGCTTTTGGGCGGTGTTTGTGACCATGGCAGCCGAAAACTTCGGCACCAATATCCGCGCCACAGTCACCACCACGGCCCCCAATTTTATCCGGGGTTCGGTGGTGCCGCTGACCCTGCTCTTTGGCGCCAGTAAAGGCAGTTTGGGTATGACTGGCAGCGCGCTCTTGCTGGGAGCGCTGACGCTCTTGATTGCGGGTGTTTCGCTTTCGCGCTTGGATGAAACCTACGGGCGCGACCTCGACTTCGTGGAGAACTAAATGGCCCGTATTTTGGTTGCAGGGCATGGCTCACGCGGCGATATTCAACCGCTGCTGGCGTTGGCTTTGGGGCTACAAGCCTCGGGTCATGATGTGGAAATGGCGGCCCCCCCCGATTTTTGTGAGTGGATCGCGGAACGGGGGCTTGTGGCCCACCCTGTGGGCCACAATATGCGTGAGTTGATCGAAACCCAAGGGGGAGAAATCATGAAAAGCCGGCTTTCAGTCTTGCGGAAGATGTTGGCGTTGATTCAAGATAATTTGATTCGCCTGCATGCGGCGCTGATTCCCCTGGCTGAAGGATTTGACATGATTGTGGCCTCTTCACTTCAGCTCTCGGCTTTTTCGGTCGCAGAGTATTGGAAAATTCCCTACCGCTATTTGGTTTATTGTCCGAGTTTGGTGCCCTCCCAGGCCCATATGCCCATGATCTGGCCCTGGCCAGTGCTCAACAAAGAATTGCATCAATTGGCCTGGTTCTTTGAGGTGCGCGGTTGGGAATTTGCCTTGGGCTCTGTGATTAACCGCATTCGCAAAGACTTTGATTTGCCGCCCGCCCGTGGTCTGTTCAGCGCTTTTTTGTCTGAACAGCCCTTGTTGGCGGCCTACAAAGAACTGGCGCCAGCCGCTGCCGATCAGCAGATCACCCAGGTTCCCGCTCTGCATCTGGCCGGACGAGAGACGTATTTGCCTTCAGCGTTGGAAGATTTTCTTCAGGCCGGAGCGGCCCCAATCTACCTCGGCTTTGGCAGTATGAACGATGGCAAAGCGGTGGCCACAACAGAGGCCCTGGTCAAATTGGCCAAGCGCCGCAAGGAGCGCTTTGTGCTCAGCAAAGGTTGGGGCGGTTTGGGGCAGCGCTCTCTGCCCGAAAATATCTTTTTGGTTGATGCCATTGAACACAGCCTCTTGTTTCCCCGCCTGCGGGCCGTCATTCACCATGGGGGGGCGGGCACCACCTCTGCAGCAGCACGGGCCGGGGTGCCACAGATGGTGATCCCCCATTTGCTTGATCAAAATTATTGGGCCCATGCCATTTCTTCTCGTGGTTTGGGGCCGCCCGGTTTGCCCAAAGGCCAACTCAATACCGAGACCTTGGAGCGGGGCGTGCAGCGCCTGCTCCGCACCGAATTCCAATTGCGGGCCCAAGGGCTGGGCCGCATCTTAATGCGCCAAAATGGCGTGGCCGAAGCTGTGGCCTTTATTGAGCAAGGGCTGCTTTAATCGCTCAATGACAAGCGCCTGTTTTTACAGGCGCTTGTTTTGATGCTCAGTTGAACCCGCTTGGGTTTTTATTGGGTTGGTTGTGCTGCCGTGTCACGGGGCAGGAAAACAGTCAGTGAACCGTAGCGCTCAGGGTCACCTGGCGCGGTGATTTGGGGGCGGTCACGATCGCTGAATTCATAGCCATTGCCCATCGCTACGGAGATATGGCCGTGGGCATAGCCATTGCCTTTGGCCAAGCCTGCATTGTATTTGGCAGGATTATTGCTGTGGCCCCAAACGACAATCGCCCCTGCGGGCAGGGATTTTAAATAATCCCGTGTGGCCTGATTGGGGGGGACCGTGAGTTTGACTTCTTGAAAGCGATCGCTGTAATTGGCCCTTAATTGATCTGCGGCTTGGTAAGCAGAGCCACCCGTCAGCGTAATCGGGGGATTGACGCGGCTCAAGACGTCTTTGACGCCCCGATAACAATAATAGCCGCCATTTCTTCTCAAATAATCGGCCATGACTGGCCGGGATTTACCGACGGCCTCAGTTATTTGGCGGCCCAAGCCTGTGGCGGTCCGATCCGCTGGGGGAGGATTGCTGACTCCACCCGTGCTGCTTTCGTCACCGGAGACACCCGTTTTTCCAGATGGACCACTTGCGCCGCGTGTGCCACCGGGACTGGGTGCAGTCTCTTCGCCATAACCGCCGCTGGGAACATTGCCGCCCATATTTTCGTAATCGGCAATTCTCTCTTGGGCCAATTGGGCTGCATTGGCAAAATTGGTCTCAAATTGGGCGATGGTTTCATCGGGTTTGCTCAGCAGTTTGTCAAAGGCATTTTGCAGGCCCTGGTGGGTACGGGGGCCAAAGGCACCATCAATGCCATTGGGGCTGTTGGGGTGAGAAATGTCTTCTCCGGCAGAGACAATAAAGGTTTGCAGTTTGAGAATATCTTGAGAGCTCAGGGCTCCTTTGGCGGCATTTTCAAGCACCTCGAGCAATTCTTTGCCCGCTTTGGTCTGGGCCAATTTTTCGCGCAAGCCGGGTGTGCTGTCGAGCTGTTCTTTAAACTGGTTTAAAAACTGGCTGAGACCTTTGTTTTGGTCTTGTTTTTCAATGTCGATATAATTGACTTGGGGATTGGAGCCCAGACGCTTGCTCAGATCGGCATATGACTCTTGCAGGGGGGCGGGCAAGGTCTTGGGGGCAACGGTCTCCACGCTGGTTGCTGTCGGGTCTCCCTCGGGCTGGGCAGCCGCTTTTTTCGGCGGGAATTGGGCCCGTTCATCCACCACCGGATCGATGGGTGTGTCGACGGCGGCTTTGACACCAGAGCTATCTTGGGGAGCCAAGTCGGTTGTTTCAACTACTGTTGCTTCTGCTGCGGGGTTGACAGCGGGGGTATCCCCTTTGTTTTCGGTGGTTTTGACCACGGGGAGGGTGGTAGGCGAAGGTGTGACTTTGCGATCAGAGATATAACCCATGAATAAAAGACCCTTTCAAGAAATGGACGCGACTCTCTATTTTATACCCCAAAGTCGACAAAACTATACAGAACAGCCTGGGCTGAAGTGACTTTTCTTGTTTTTAATAGTAATTACCCTCAATGAAGACAAAGGGGGAGAATGTATACACAGCATGATAAACACCCGTTTGTGTGGAAGTTGTGGCAGCCTTGCCTATTCGCCAGCGCAGCGCATTGGCAGGGTGTTGAATCAGGGCCTCAGCTGCTTCGGGCAAAAACCAACCCACTTCGGGGGTTTCTGCGCTGGTCTTTAAATCCCCACCGATCACCTGAGCGCTGTACAGGGCAATCAATTTGGGGGGAATGCTGGAGACATTGCTCATCAGAGCCAGCAGACGCTCAGGCTGGACGTGATAGCCGCTTTCTTCGGCCACTTCTCGGATCAGGCCCGTGGTTAAAGACTCACCGGGTTCGACGACACCCCCTGGAAATTCCCAGCCCCGCAGTGGGGTGCGCACCAAGAGATAGTGTCCATCTGCGTTTTGAATGCAGGCTGCGGCACAGAGCAGTTGTGCGGATGCGAGGGGAAGTGCTTCTGACATGTCTTTGCTATCGGAGCATGGGAGTGAAAACTTTCGCGATGCGGCTCAATCTGACAGTGCCTGTCTGGGTATGAAGCGTGTATAATGAAGGACTTTGCAGGCACAATGTGTGCCGTATCTCTGAACGCTGACAGTACAAAGCCTTTTGGGAAACTTCTGGTTGTGAACCCTATTATTCTAAAAGAAAGATCATTTAGCTCAATGAAACAGCGTTTTATCAAACACGGCTTATTGCTTGCCAGCGCCACCTCTCTGACCCTTTTTGCGGGTTGCCAACCCACCTCTGTGAACACGCCTCCGCTCAGCACTGCGCCCACGGCGTCGCCTGCTGCGGGCAGTACTGTTTTGCCCAATCTTGAAGCAACCCCGACCCCAGAGGTCTCTCCCGGAGCTGAAGCATCAAGCTCCCCGGCTCCGGCAAGCACACCCGAGGCCTTGCCTGCCGGTGATTTTGGCTTTGTTTCCAAACCCAATGGCTTTGGCTTTGCCAATGGCTCTGGCGATAAATACGATCCTGCCAATCCCAGCACGGCCTATTTGACCCTCAGCAGCATGCAAAAAATCTTTGGCGATCAAAACGTCTGCACCGGCACGACTTCCGGTGCCAATTGCAAACCCACCCCCGCAGCCAAAAAATGGCAAGATCAAATTAATACTGGCATGAATGGGGGCCAATGTGAAGGCATGGCGGTCTTGGCTTTGGCTGTGTATCAGGGCATTGAGCCACTGGAGGCCCTCGAAGCGGGCAAAAGCACCACCTTCGATTTGAGTTATAACAGTGTGGTCCGCGAAAAGGTCGGCTATTATTTTGCCTATCAATACACGACCGAAACAGCCCAAAAAGCCACGGTCAAAGGCACTCCCAATGAAATCATTGAAAAGATCAGGCCTTATCTGGCCAAAGGGGTCAAAGATCCTGTGACTCTGGGTTTTTATGGCAGTTCAGGCGGTCATGCGACCACCCCTTATGGCCTGGCCGACAAAGGCAACGGCATTGTACATCTGCTGATGTACGACAATAATTGGCCTGGTCAAGAGCGCTATATCGAAATAGATACCAAAGCCAATACCTGGATCTACAATTTTGCTGCCACCAACCCTGCTGAAAAAGCCGATGCCTGGCAGGGGGATGCCAATAGCAAAACCCTGGAATTCACGCATTTATCCGGCCGCTTGGCCCAGGCCACTTGCCCCTATTGCACCCAGGCCGAAACTGCTCCCGAGAAGAACAAGCAAATTTGGCTCAATGCGGGCAATTCAGGCAATGCCCACATCAAGGTGTTCGACAAAAATGATCCCAGCAAATTTATTGGCTGGGACGAAAAGACGGGCCGTTGGGTCAACAATCTACCCGGTGCCAATTTAAAACAGGACAAGTCTGTGGTCAAAGTGGGGGATGTTCCTGCCGCTCCTGTGATTGAAGTGCCCTCAGGCAAAGAGTACCAGATCAAAGTGGATGGCAAAAATCTGAGCCAAGCTGAAAATGTCAGTGTGAGTGTCTTTGGTCAGGGCAAATCGATGAAGGTTTCCAATATTGACCTGGATCCCAATCAAGAAGACTCATTGGCCTTGCCCGCCGATGGCGACAGCATTAAATACAAACCCGGCAACTCCCCCGATAAAGAAACCCCCAAATTTAGCTATGGCTTTGACAACCCCAATGGCAAAGACTATGAATTTGAAGTCGATAGCCTCGAAGCTGATGACGATGAAGAACTTGGCGTGGATTTGGAAAATGGCAAAATCCGTGTCAGCGATACTGGCAATGACGTCGAAAAATACGATGTCAAAGTCAACCGTCTCAATGATGATGGCAGCGAAGAAGACTTTTCCAAAGACGAAGTCGAAATGGGCGCAGATGAAAGCGACGACATCGACTTTGAAGGCTGGGCGGGTGAGGGCCAAAGCATGATGATTGGGCCCGATGGCAATTTGCAGACGGAGCCCGATGTGGAAGCCGATGAACTCGACTAAGTTCAGGTTTTGCGTTTAAACAAGTGGGTGGTGGGTTGCCAAACTTTCCACCGGCTTGTTTCCCCGTGTTTGTCCGTGTTTGATCTGGGGGCTGTGATACACTGGCAGTGACCCTGAACAAGGAGCTTACATGCCCGAAATTACAGTTACCTCCGAATGGCACAAAGGGCGTCTGGATCAATTGCTCAGTTCGCTTTTGCCCGAACTCTCGCGGGCCTATTGCAAAAAGTTGATTGGCCAGGGCCAAATTCTGCTCAACGGTGAACCCGTCAGCAAAGCCGGGCAAGCGCTCAAAACGGGAGATGTCTTGGCTTGGGAAGTGCCCGAACCCGAACCCCTGGACGTGGTCGCAGAAGCCATCGATTTGGATATTGTCTACGAAGACAGCTCACTTTTGGTGATCAACAAGCCGGTGGGACTGGTGGTGCATCCTGGGGCTGGGCACAGTTCTGGCACCCTGGTGAATGCCTTGCTGCATCATTGCAGCGATCTCTCTGGTATTGGGGGCGTGGAGCGTCCGGGGATTGTGCACCGCCTCGACAAAGAAACCAGCGGTCTGCTGGTGGTGGCGAAAACGGATCAGGCCCACCGCCATTTGTCGGAACAATTGCAAGTGCGGGACATGAAGCGGATCTATTGGGCCATTGCCGAATTGGGGTTTGCTGAAAGCGAAGGTGAAATAGAAGCGCCCATTGACCGCCACCCCGTTGATCGGCAACGCATGGCGGTGGTCGAAGGGGGGCGATTTGCCCGCACCCATTGGCAGGTTTTGGAAAGTTTTAAGGGCTATACACTCTTGGAATTACAATTGGATACAGGCCGCACCCACCAAATTCGCGTGCACCTCAAACATATCCAACACCCCTTGCTGGGAGACGCGGTCTATGGCAGCAGTCGCAAACATCCATTTAAAGTCGAAAGACCCCTTTTACACGCCCGCTTTTTGCGGTTTTTTCATCCGCTCAGTGGAGACGCGCTGTCCTTTGAAGCGCCTTTGCCCAACGACTTTTTGCGTATTTTGACCCTCTTGCGGGCGCGCTGAAAGGCTATACTTAAAGAATATGAGCATTGTGTGTGAGGGATGTTGATGTCTGTAAATGATTCACTTCAGCACTGGCTGCAATTGGCAGAATCTCATCTGCTCTTGGATCAGCTCAAGCCCGCTGAAAAGTATTTTCGCAAAGCCAGCCGCGAAGACCCGACCCATCTGAGAGTGCTTTTGGGCCTGGCCCGGATTGCCCAAAAACGCGGCAAAATCCGCGAAGCCATGCAGCAGGTGGAGTATGCGCTCAAAGTGGATCCGCAGCATTTGCCCGCCCTGCTGCTGCTGGCTGAATTGTACCGTTCACAGCAGGCCCCTTTGAGGGCTTTGCCGCTGCTCGAAAAAGCCTACGAAATTGTGCCTGAGAACCCCGAAGCCTTGTTGGGGTTGGCCCAAATTTTGGTTGCGCTGCAAAACTGGGACCGGGCCCGCTTTTTTGCCAAATTGTTGATACAGCTCAAACCCGATATGTTGACTGCTTGGGAGACCTTTCGCGATCTGTCTGCCGGAGAAGGAGATATTCTGAACTTTGCCGAGGCCTCCAATCAGATTGCCCGTTTGGATCCCCAACGCAGCGCAGAAGGTCTGAAAGACGATGAGTTACAACGCCAATGGGAGACGTTGTCCCTTACCAGTCACCCCGATGAAGCACTGCTTCTGCCAGATTACTCTCCCCAAGAGCTGGAAGTCCAGATCCAGGCCTTGAAACAAGCCTATCACCAAGAAAGCTAGTTGAATTTATGGTTAAAGCATCCCGTATTGTCACTGTTTGTGCCGCTAAAGGCGGTGTGGGCGCGAGTTTTGTTGCCAATAACCTGGCCATTGGCCTCGGCCTGGCCAGCAAAACCCCCACGCTTTTGATTGATCTAGATCTGCTCCAAGGGGGCAGCCAGGCCAGTTTGCTCTCATTGGAGCGCGAAGTCGAAGAGCGCCATTTGGGCAAGTTCTTTGGCCACCGCCAGCCAGATATTACCGTGTTGGAGTCGCTGCGGGTGGCCCATGCCCGTTTGCCTGTACATGTCTTGGCGGCCCCGTCGGGCAAAGGTCGACAGCCGATTGGGGGGCAACAACTCTACGACCTGTTGGTGATGGCCAATGCGCTTTATCCCAATATTGTGATAGATGCCTCTCAGCCGGCGCTCAACAGCCTTTTGGGGGTCTGTATCGACTGCTCCAGCACCGTGCTGCCGATTGTGATTCCAGATATTCTTTCGCTGCAGTCCACTTCTCAGTTTTTACACGAAGCGGAGAGCCGCCACTACCCCTTGAATAAGTTTCAGCTTTTGGTGAATATGGCTGATCTTTCACCGGATCTCAGTGCCGAAGAAATTGGGGGCTATTTTCAGGAATTGCTCAAACGGCCCCTTGAACTCAGCTTGCCTTTTGACCCAGTCGCGGTGATCAAAGCGATCAACCGGGGGGTGCCGGTGATGCAAAAGTCCAAAAACGAAAATTTAGTGCAGGCCTTTGTGCAGACGGTGAAAGCTCTGCTCAAGGTCTCGCCTGTCGATGTCTCCCAGATCCATATTTCACTCACCACAGATGCGCCCGTGGTCGATGAAGCCCTGCCTGTAGCAAATTCACCTGGCGAAGCAGTTCCACAAACCAAAGCCCTGACCAAAGTTCAGCAACGGGCTGTGGCGGGTTGGAGCGCTGAACAGACGCGGCAGGTCAAACAGCAATTGCACAAGCGCTTGCTGCAAGAGGTCAAACTCGGTGAAATGGAACTCGACAATCCGGCCAAACGCGAAGAAGTGCGCAGCCAATTGCGCGACAAACTCGCCGAAATTATGCTCACGGATAAAATTGAAATTGCCTCGCGCAAAGAACAATTGCTGCTGATCGAAGAATTGCTCGACGAAGCCCTGGGCCTGGGGCCGTTGGAGGCTTTGCTCAAAGATGAGCAGATCACTGAAGTCATGGTCAATGGTCCCAATCATATTTTTATTGAGCGCAAGGGCAAATTGGAATTGTCCAATCGCCAATTTCTCGACGAACGCCAATTGCGTGTGGTGATTGACCGAATCGTGGCCCCGATAGGTCGTCGCATCGACGAGTCTTCGCCGATGGTGGACGCCCGTCTGGCGGACGGCTCCCGTGTGAATATCGTGATTCCCCCCTTGGCCCTCGATGGTGCGGCGATCAGCATCCGTAAATTTCCTTCGGAGCGTCTCAAAGCGGAGAACCTGATTGGCATTGGCTCAATCACCCGTGAAATGGCGGAATTTTTGCGCAGTGCGGTTGAAGCCCGTTTGAACATTTTGATCTGCGGCGGCACGGGTTCGGGCAAAACCACCTTGCTGAATATCATGTCGTCGTTTATTCCCCATGGGGCCCGCATTGTCACGATTGAAGACGCCGCAGAGCTGCAGTTGCACCAAGAACACGTCATTCGCCTGGAGTCGCGCCCGGCCAATTTGGAGGGCAAAGGCCAGGTGGCAATTCGCGATTTGGTGCGAAACTCCCTGCGTATGCGCCCCGATCGGATTGTGGTCGGCGAAGTCCGAGGTGGTGAGGCCCTGGATATGTTGCAGGCCATGAATACCGGCCATGATGGCTCACTCACCACCTGCCACGCCAATGCGCCGCGCGAGGCCCTCTCGCGTTTGGAGACGATGGTGCTGATGGCTGGGGTGGATCTGCCCATTCGTGCCATTCGCGACCAGATAGCCTCAGCGGTGGACCTCATTGTGCACCAATCCCGTCTGCGCGACGGCACCCGCAAGGTGACCCACGTGGTGGAGGTCTGTGGCATGGAAGGGGACGTGATCACCACGCAGGAGATCTTCAAATACGAACAGATGACCGTCGATGCCAATGGCCATGTGATTGGGCGTTTTAAACAGGCAGAGATCCGACCCTATGTCCTCGATCGCTTTGTTACAGCCGGGATTCCGATTCCCGCCTCGTTTGAGTTGGGGTATCAGCCGGCGGCCATGCCAGACGAACCGCTCAGTCCCGAAGAGGCCGATTTACTCGGCCCGCTGGAGCAAAAACCAGAGAAAAAGGGCGGCTTTTTCTGGCAGGGCAGATAGGTCTTAGAACAGCTTCCCACCAAAGAGCGTTCTGTATTCGGCATTGACTTTGTTGGCATACGTTGACACGTTGGGGTCGCCGTAGCGTTTGAGGGCTTTTTCGACCCCACGACCGAGCCGGGCCCGGTCGTTGAGTTCGTAGCTCATATACGCCACCGAACTCCAGACATTGGCCTTGATATTGTAGCGTTGGTTAATCGAACGGGTGCTTTGAATAAAATTATCTTTGTGTTGGGTATAAGGAGCTGTGCCGCGGTTGCCTTTGCCAATGCCAGCCATAAAATGCACCTGGCGGATGGCGATGCTTGTCATTTGACCGAGGCCGCCTGCACCTGTGTGGCTGCGGGCACTGGGATTGATACCCCCACTTTCGTGGGCATACAGCGCCAGCATCATCTTGGGGTCGACGCCAAAGGCTTTGGAGGCAGCGTCAAGCTCTTGGGCGATTTCACGCATTTGCGCAGGGGTTGTTTTGGTGCGGCCTGTATTGCCGAGTTGTTTGTGGTGCTGTTGGTAGCGCTGCATGGCCGCCAATAATTCCTGAGCGCCAGCCGTCAAACCTGTGGCATCAACGGCACCTGTGCCTGAAGTGGCATCTGTTGGCGCGGGATCGTTGGGTTTGTCGGGTTTGGGGGCTGGTGTGGTTCCATTGGCTTGGGGAATTTTGAGTACCATGCCTTTGTGCAGGGCGTCAGGGTTTTTCAGGATATCCCGGTTGGCCTGGTAAATTTCCATATAGCGTTCTGAATCGCCGAGGGTCTTGAGAGCAATGCTGCTCAAGGACTCGCCGCGTTTAACCGTGTACTCGCTGAAAGCTGGGGCTGTTGGCGGTGTGGGTGCAACGGGAACTTCTGGTTTGACCGGTGTAGGTTTGACCGGCGCGGGAGTGACGGGTTTTTCAGGCTGTGCGGGAGCTGCAGGCACGGGGACTTTGAGGGTCATGCCAATGCGCAGATCGTTGGGGTTCATCAGATCATCGCGGTTGGCATTGTAGATTTCCATATGCAAATTGCGATTGCCCAGGTATTTTTTGGCAATATCACCCAGGTTTTCACCGCGTTTGACCTTGTGCAAGATAAATTGGGGCTCTTCGGGTTCCAGGGAGAAAGAGGCAGTCGCGCTACCAGGGGCGCTGACGTGAGATCCGACCTGCAAATTGTCTTTGGCATCGAGGCTGGCGGGTGAGTTTGGCAGAAGTGGGGGTTTGACTTGATTGGCTTGGGGAGAGAGGGGATTGGGCTTTGGGCCAAACTGGGGAAAGAGCGGGGAGGTGGGGAGAAAATCAAGTTTGGACATCAAAGGGAACTCCTTGGTTTATATGAGAGACCACAACAGATTATTAAATGCAGATTTTTTAATTATAGTCGCTGAGAGTGGATTACTTGCGTTTTCTTTGAGGCTGATTTGGAGAGGGGCATGGAGCGATTTGGATTGACTTGGATTGATTGCGGAAGGCTAGTAGCAGGTGTTTTTGTATCCTGCAGTTGGGTTTTGGCCTGTCATGTCTGGCATTGGCACGGAGTGAGCCTCCGCCCCCACGTCGTGTGGGGGCTGCGGTCGTGCGCGCTCCCTCGGCTGACCCTCCTGGCTCAGTCGCGCGCAAAGACACTCCTTTCGCCAATACCAGACAGCGGCAGCCTACAAAATGCAGTTATCTAAGAAGTAGTTCGGACTTTTGGGGGGCTCCAATCTGCTTTCAAATCTTTTAATAATCGCTCCCAAACAATATTTGCATCTCGGTTATCTTGGCCAAATGAGAGTGTAAATCTGGCGTTTAAGCCCGTTTGGCGAATTTTATTCAACCACTGTCGGGCTTCTTCTCTTCCTACTTTTTTCTCATGTAAAACATGATACAAAAGCTCATACTCTTGAGGCAGATTGGTAGAAAAAGTAATCGGGTCATCAGAACCAATACAAATATTGATAGGTGGTCCCATTTCTTGTTCTCCTTTATGACCCGGAGGGGGATTGAGATTCCATAGGGGATGATGTTCTAAATTTTGTAGATCGGCAATTAAAAAATTACTGGATGGATTCACTTCGATACTAATATCTCGATTCAGAATTTTTCCTCTTACGATTCTCTGCATGGCGTAAAGTGCATCAACTTCATCCTGAGTATTTTTTATTTCAATGATTTCATAACATTCGTGAAAACAATGGCTATGCGTAAGATATAAATAGAGCCAGTAAAGATCTCTGTTTTCATCCGTTAATTTTTCTAAACCAAAGACTTTAAATTCACCGTTGGGATATCCCACTCGGTACAACTTTTCCGAATCAAAGAGGTCTTCATATAGTTGGCGCAGATCTTCAATTTGGCAACGCGAACCAAAAATATCTTTGCCGATCAAGGCAATTGATTTTTTAATTTTTTCTAAGCGGCTGAGCGGAATTTGTTCTTGACCGAGTTCATATTGTTTCCATTCCCAAAGTAAATCCCACAATCTAATTTCTTTGGGCATCCAACTTATGGGATTTTTTTCTGACCAATGTTTAGGGGAGAGCCCCAATGCCAAACCATGCCCAATACGATCTCCTAATCCAAGTGGGAAACGCATAACAACTTCATCCATTCTACGTATTCCATCCATTAGATGGTGGAAATCTTCCCCAACGTGCATTGTTTTTCGTAACGGCGGGATTTTCCATTGGGGATGTAGATGATAAAGACAGGCTGACGCTTGATGGCCTGCTTTTTCAATTTGTTTGAGTAAAGGGGCCATTACCCAATTGGGGATGCTGATTTCATCGGTACACATGTCGCTGGCACGAACAAGAGCCAAACTGAGAGGTACTTGTTTCAAGTGTTGGCACACGGCATTGACCTCACGTTGTTTTTGGTTCGCAAATTGACTGTAGCGATAATGACTGGGATGATTTGCTGGATTGGTGTGTGAGTTTCTCCAATGATGTCCTAAAGGATATTTAAAATTGAGATAATCAGGTTCTCGTTGTTTGGGTAAATGAATAACGACCCCGACTTCGTTATTGCCTCTGCTTTTCAAGCGATACCAGGTGTGTGTCAATTCAAAAATCTTTTCTCTGATTTCACAGGCATCCTGGTCTGGAGCGATTCTCACCTCCAAAGATTTCATGCCTTGGGGGCCACCATCCATGTGAAAAGCTTGTTCAAGACGAAATTTTTTAGCTGGTTTTGCTAAAGGGCCAATTCGATCGTAATGTCTGATAAACCATTGAAGCCCTTTTACCATAGGCCGTTGAATGATATGTCGGTAAAAGATGACTTTGGTGCGAATGACTTGCCAAAATAAGGTTGCAAAAAGGATATCTCGCGGAGCTGTTTCTAAATATTGAAAAGCCAATCTGTGCCAATAAATTTCGCGGTTCCGAGGAGAAATTTGTAATGGTCCCATTCTGACCAGGGGATCCAAGAGCCATACATCTTGCAGTGAGGATACTTTAATCGAAACAGGCATGATTAAGGAATATAATTCCTGCATTTTTTGAAAACCAATGCTTGGCAAGGTCTGTGGATTTAAAAGTGAATTTAAGACTTGATTCAAACCCCAAACCAAATCAGGCCAATAAGTATGAAGTGTTTTTTGCTGCAGGTTTTCTAAGTAATGAGTCAATGGTGCAATAGTACGCCCTTGTTGACGTTCTAATAAAAATCCATATAAAACCAAACGGACAATGGCACCACATAAAAGCCAAGGTGCAAGGTTTTTACCGTTCTCAAAGGCGGCCCCATCACTTGCCAATGCCTGAGGAGTAATGTCTTCTTTGGTCAAAGCCTGCATTGCACTGGCCCAATAGGTGGGGAAATCTGTTTCTGCCCCTAAATGAACATGAATTTGGGCCAACCCATGCTCTAACCAATGTTGTTCTAAGAGGGGAGATGATGAAGTTATTTCATATGGCTCATTGAGCCCTAAAGCAGCCAGTAATAAATCTGAAGGCAAAGCAAAATTGAGCCAACGCCAAAGGCTCACACTTTCAGATTCAGAAGAAGATGATAATTGCTCTATAAATAAGCTGGCAGAAGCCCCTTGTGTGGAGAGATGCTTTTGAGCTGTCTGGCGTAAAATTCTCAAATAGCTGTGGTTGGCTGTTATTGTGTTTAACTGCCATATATCATCACGGATGCCTTGCAAAGATTCCAAAGAAATGCCTGGCAATTTACTTGCTAATTTGTGTTCATCTTCGCTCCAGCTAGATTCATGTAATTCTTTCTCATTGACAAGATCCCAGGCTCCTTTTTTGAATAATGACTCAGAATAAAAAAGATAAGCCAGGATTTCAAATTTGAAATGATGGAAGATATTCATTCTTATTCAATGAGTTTCTTCGTGAAGATGGTCTTCTAGATTATTTATTGCCTGAGATAAATTATTAAAATAGATTTCTGAAGACGGATTAATGTAGGGTTGAAGTATTTCTAATGCCCTCAGTAAGACCTTTTTAAAGGATAAAGGTTTTTCAACTTCTGAACCAAAATCTTGTACAGGATGACCAAAGAAGTTCCTATTCACCAAATCTAATGAGGAGTCATTAGAATACGGTATTATCCAAAGCTCTATTGTTCTTAATGCTTTTTCAATAGAACTATCTGGGTTTTTTTCATCAAAATTAATCAGACGTTTTGCTCTTCTATCTATTATTTCTGTAGCAAAACGATGCCAATAAATAGAGTTTCCATTTCTAGATGCAACATCTCCTGATTGATTAATTTCTTCTCTTCTATTTCCAAAAAAAGGAATAAAACAATTAGATATTTTCATGTTTAAGCCGCATTCAGGAGCAAGTATTTCTGCAAGTTGAACAGACCAATTCCAGATATAATCTCTTCTTAAATCACTAACATAAGAATGCCTATTTTGATAGCTAAAAATGCTCTGACCCAAATGCGTAGCATTAACTTCCCATTTGTTAATTGGATTTTGTAAATATTCTGTAGCATTTATTAATGTTGGCTTAATACCTAAAATAACCTCTAAAATTCCTTTGCACCAACAATATGCGGCAAAATCAAGTGTAGTAATGGGTTGATTATCTGTATTGCTTATTTCAGATGTTAATTCATTTATTTTCTTTATCTCAATTAAAGCTAGATTCCAATAAACTCTAAATTGCTCTAAATGTGAAAAAGCAAACCAATCAGGCATCGGCCAATTTAATAACTCATGTTCTTCTCTCGAAAAAATATGACTTGAAGCCCAAAATCTTGAAGCTTTATCAAAATTTAAACGACTGATATTATTACCAGGCTTTATCAAGTTTAAATCATGGTTCAAAAATAACCATCCTGATCGCCAGTTATCCAAAAGAATTTTTTTGTTTTCTTTTGATTCCCAATAAACTTTTAAAGGAGAAACTGATCTGAATTTATAAGGGTTTTCTTTGTGAGTGTTTTCTTGTTTTCTCTCTATATATTTTGTTAATTCTGCTGGTAAAACCACTATATCTTTGTTTTTGTTATCTAAAGAGGGAATACCTCCGTTAGACTCAAATATAGTACGAATTCTTTCTCTAAAATCGATGGGTAAAGCAGGCTCAGAAGAGAGAGAAGCCTCAAAACCAGATTGAATAAATTCAATGAGTTTTAAAAAATGCTCCCAAGAAAATTCTTGTTCAGGATTTTGGGGGGAAAGTTTAGAAAATTCTTGCCACATATCATAAATAGATCTTATTGGGCCAGCAAATATTTCAGATGTTTGAGACCATTCATGTGCTTGTTCTGCATTTAATGAAATCAAGCCCCAAAAATTTTGAAATGGCTTTAAGTAATCTTTTTCTTCTGTCTCGGTTGGGAGTTTAATTGATTCCATCAAGGTTTGTAGCGTTTTTTGAGATCTATCAGAAGTGAGTTCGGGAGGAATAAAAGAAGCCCCTTCTTGTCGAGACAGATCTTTCAGTTGGATTAAATGCCCTCCACTCGGAATGATTTTCCGTTGGGCTGCATAACCCAATTGGGTAGCAAACTCTTCTATTGGATGGTGAAACACACTTTGGGGATGGTAAGAAAGCCCGTTAGCTAGTTGTTTGAGTTCATGTACATAACTCAGCTTAAACAAAGTTTCTAAATTATCGTATTTACCTGCAACCAGGAACACCAAATGACGAGAAGGAATCAACCGAATCAGTTGAAATAATTCCAAATAGCGTAAAGGGTTTAAGTCTGCATCATCTATAGGCAAAACAAACAAAGGCAATTTGCAGCTTTCTTTGAGCTGTTTATAGTATTTTGCTAATCCTGTTAGGATCTGATTAAAATTCCGAAATTCAAGTCGTGATCGCTCAACCCTGAGTAATTCTGATGAGTGGGTATCAATATCTGTATTTCGGCGGTTGAGCAAATCGGTATTCCAGCCTACAGAAACATGGGTCAGCAAATTTGAAAATGCCTGCCAAGGGTCTTCACAATGAGAGGCTGTTAAGATTGTTTTGGAGCTGCTACCTTGACATGGATCTTTTAAGACCATTTTAAATGCAGCTTCGATTCGGACTAAAATAGCTGCAAGTAAATTTGTGGGTTCGGGCAGCAGTTCGAGATCTAAAACATTCAACCAGACGATTTGGTCTTGAAGAGAATCGAGAAGGGTGTTTAATTCTTGAGAGATATCCTGATTGAGAAATTGCTTTTTAAACTCTTCATTCTGAGTGGCTCTAATCAAAGAAAACAAGATAGATGATTTCCCACTGCCGCGTTTGCCATCTAGAAAGAGGATATTGGCAGAACGATTTTCTTGGATCCCAGCTATTACTTCGTCTGATTTGCTATTGTTCGCTTCAAGGCAAAAGGCATTTAACATATGAAACAATTGCAATGCAGCTTGCTGTTGCGAGCTGTGTAATGAAGCCCAATTAAAAGGCTTTGCATTTTTTCGGATATGGGAAGAAAAGCTCATATTATGTGTTTACCTATCTGTCTTTGAAGTGGATGGCTGCAGATAGTTTAGCGTTTTTTGAGAGATGAATCAAACCAAGGCTTTGTATCTCATGAAGGCTGTTTTCCCCCACACAATAATCCAGAACTGCCTGTCTGTAGTTGGCTTAAGGAGTGTCTTTGCGCGCGACGGAGCCAGGAGGGTCAGCCGAGGGAGCGCGCACGACCGCAGCCCCCACACGACGTGGGGGCGAAGGCTCACTCCGTGACAACTACAGACATGGTCAGGTCATCCGTTATCTGCGTACCACTTAAACCACCCCACTGTGTTATGCTAAAATTTCTCACCCACTCCTGCATTAAGCCAAAATCAAAATAACCATCGAAGAACCTCATTCTGTGACATTCCCAGTGCATTTTAGCCTCGAAATCTGACCTTTTCTTACGTTTAAAATGGATACACCAAATGGCCCAGTAAATCGAGTAACTGGCCCTGTAAACCAAACAATTGACCCTGTAAATCGAGTAACTGACCCTGTAAAGGGTGAAATAATTTCAACCTGGAGCCCCCATTTTGTGACCTCCCCCCCCTATTTCAGCCCCGAAAGCCTGACCTTTCAGGCTGCCCGTTTCAACCCCGAAACCGCCCTGATGGCCCTGCACCAAAGCGGTTGTATCTTGATTCGCTCGCTGTTTAACCCAACCCTGATCGGCAGCTATCTGCGCCGGGCTGAGCGGGTCTTTGCCCTGCGCCAAGCTGAATACACTGCAGGAACCCTGCCCCAGGGCTACCACAAAAATTACGATTATGGCCGCATGACCTATCTCAGCCTGCGCGAATTGGATCTGCCCCACGAAGTGCCTTTTCGCTTTGTCGATCTCGTCGCCAAATCCCTGCTGATTCCCTTCTTGCGCAGCTATTATGGCAGTACTGTATGGTGGAACCAATTGGAGAGCAATATGCGCCTGCAGCATCCGGGTTTGCCCGAATTGCAAATCCCCTTTCACCAGGACGGGCCGTTTTTGCGCATGCCAGCGTATCCCCAACTCAATTGTTGGTTGCCGCTTGTGGCAGCCGGGCTAGACGCCCCTGGCTTGGAGGTTGCTCCCATTGGCTTAAACGAACTCTGGCCCGTGATTCCCGCTGAAGCGGAGGCCGAAAATCCCCTGTATGCCAGTTATGCCCTCAATCAGTCCAAGGTCTTGGCCGCTGTCGGTAGCCCAGACAGGCTTTGGCACCCGGTGGTTTGGCCAGGAGATGTCTTGATCATGGATAGCTATCTCTTACACCGCACCTATGCCACTGCTGAAATGCAAAAGCCCCGTTACAGCGTCGAACTGCGCAGCCTGCCCGCCGATGGCCTGTCTTCAGATCTGCGCAAACAATATGGCATGAAGGTCTTGGGGTAGCCCCAAGCTTAAAAATCAGGCGGGTTCTTTGCCCATTTGGGTAATTGGCTTTTTGCGCAGATTGCTGTCTTTGCGGGGAAAGACATGGGGAGTGAGACTGCGTTTTTCGAAGATCACCAGCACGCGCTGTAAATCGGGAGGCAGGGTATAGAGATAGGGCTCTGCCAGACGGCCCCCGAGCAGACCCGCTGCCACGGTAATATCCGCCATCTCATCTTGGTAAGAGGGGCCTTTCATGGCAATAAACTTGCCGCCCCGTTTGAGCAGGGGCAAGGCGTATTCAATTAAGACGGGCAGGGTGGCGACAGCCCGGCAGACGACCACATCGTATTGCTCGCGGTGGGCTTTGTCGCGTCCGAGTACTTCGGCCCGGCCTTGCAAACAGGTGGGAATCTGTTTTAATTCTGTTGGAAATTCAGCCTGTAGCTCTTTGCAGATCTGTTCCACGGCCCGCACCTTTTTGCCGACCGAGTCGAGCAGGGTGAGCTGCCAATCGGGCCGCATCAGCCAGAGTGGAATGCCTGGTACGCCGCCGCCGGTGCCCAGATCCAAGATCTTCAAACCCGGATCCGTGGGCAGGACATCCAACAAGGCAACTGAATCTTGCAGGTGTTTGCTCTCAAACTCGGCAGCATCAGTGACACGGGTCAGATTCAACATCTGATTGGCTTTCATCAGGGACTGATAAAAGGCGTCAAATTTGGCCCGCCATTCGGGCTTGCGTTCAGAGGGCATCTTCAAACCGGGCCAAAAGCAAACCGCTGGGCATTTTGGGGTAAAAATAGGTTGACTTGGGTGGCATGGTTTCGCCTGCGAGGGCTACACCACAGAGTTCCTGTACGGCAGTGGCATTCAGGCAAAAGCCAATCTGGCCGGTTTGGTCTTGCAGCCAAGTGCGCACCTGGGCCCAATCAGGGGAGAAGAGGATATAGTCGGGGTCTTTGGCCCAATCTTTGGAGAATTCCAGCAATTTGTACAGCACCAAATCGTGTAAGACCGAGACATCCATGCCGCGGTAGCTAACCGAGCGTTCGGGCAAGAGGCCATCGGGCAAACCTTTGGGGCGGCGCATCAGCCAACCCTGGCCGTCACGCTCCATGCCAATGCCGGTCTCTTCGGGGGAGAGTTCGGCCAGTTTGGCTGGCAAAGCAGCGGGATCGACACTTTCAATCGAAAAATACGCCCCCAGGCGCTCCAGCAAAACGTCTTGCGGGGGCAGGGGCACAGAGGGTTTGAGCAGCCGGTGGGTCGGTAAAACCAGCAGGCCTGGATCGTAGATATTACTCAAATACATGCAGACCGAATTTTGGGCCGGGTATTTGGCGGCATCAGCGGCATGTTGGCGCTTGTAATTGAGGGTGGTTTCGTAGCGGTGATGACCATCGGCGATATACAGCTGGCGCTCTTGAAACCAGTGCTGCACCTTGGCCATGGCTTCGGGATCGGCATCGTACCAAATGCGGTGACCAATGCCATCGCGGTCTTTGAATTCAAACAAAGGGTCACGGGCCTGCACGGTTTCAAAATAGCCGTTGAGAAAGCCTTCGTGATCGGAATAGAGCGCAAACACAGGGCTGAGATGGCTGTGGGTGGCTTCCATCAACTTGAGTCGGTCGGCTTTGGGGCCTGCCAGGGTTTTTTCGTGGGGCAAAACGGCCTGGGCCTCAAAGGGCAATGCCTCACAGAGCACAAACAAATCTGTGCGGCTCAACTCACGGGAGCCGTGTTGGTAGTGCAAGGTGTGCAAATAAAAGCCGGGCTGGGGGCTCTTGGTAAAAATCCCTTCGTTCAACCAGCTTTGAAAGGTCTCCGCAGCGCGGGTATAGACGTTGTGGCTATCGTTGTCTTCGCCCTGTTTTTGGCCAAAGTCGATGCGAATAAAATTATGCGGGTGGGCGGCGTAAAAGGCTTCCTGTTGCTGGGGTGAGATGACATCATAGGGCGGAGTGAGGACCTCCGCTAAATTATTTAACCGCTCAGGGTTATAATAGGTGGCCCGAAAGGGTTGGATATTAACCATGGGCTTCGCTGGATTGCTGTTCGGGAATAAACGAGCGGACTTTTTCAATCAGCTCTTTCATGTCCATTTTCATATTCAAACCGGGGCGGTTGGCTGAATATTCAATCAAGGCAGACCAAATCAGGGCCCATTCGCCATAGCTGAGAATGGTCTCTCCGAGCAAATTGGAGAGATTGAGATCGAGGGCTTCGGCCAAATGTTTGACTTTTAAAACAGGCCACTCAAAAAGTTGGCCAGTATTGCCACTTTCCAGGTCTTGAAGTTCGGCCACCGTCAATTGGGCCACACGCGCCAACTCATCCAATTCCAGTCCCTTGCGTTTGCGCGCGTCAATCAAATGTCTGAGGATGTCATCATTCATAAAGCAGTCCCTTTCTCTAACAGGTTTGAAGCAAAGGAGGATACCACGGGTTCTAATACGCCGGTATGCCAGAGCCTAGTAAATAGTTTAGCAAGTTCCGGATCAAATTGTGTGCCTGAACACTTATCTATCTCAGCAACTGCATAATCGGGGGCAAAACGTTGCCGGTAGGCCCGATCGCTCAACATCGCGTCAAAGGCATCCGCCACGCGGATAATCCGTGCCAAGAGTGGGATTTCTTGGCCTTTGAGACCGTCAGGATAACCACTGCCATCCCAATTTTCGTGGTGGTGCATCACCAGCGGCACAATCGCTTCAAAGGCCTTGATATGTTTCAACATTTGTACCCCAATCCGGGTGTGGGACTGAATCATGCGCACTTCTTCATCGCTTAAACTTTGAAGATGGTCTTTTTTGAGTACCGCATCGGCAATGCCAATATATCCGATATCGCTGAGCAGACAGCCTTTGGCGAGAATATCTCGTTGGTTGGCATCGAGTTGTAGGGCTTCGGCCAGGAGATTGGCATAGGCCCCAATGCGTTGCGAGCGACCCCGGATAAACGGATCCCGCGCTTCAAGGGCTGAGGCCAAACCGTTGATCATATCGATATTCATCTTTTCGATTTCGCTCTGCTGGGCCAAATTGGACTGTGAGGCCTGATCCAGGGCTTCGGTATATTCCAGCAATTGCGCCTTGAGGCCTTGCAATTGAGCCTCTTTTTCGGCATTGGAGTGCGAGAGGGCTTTGACATCGGCCAACATTTGGGTCATCTGCTGGTGTTTGGCATAAATCGGGTTGACCCTGGGCAATTCCAGAATAAAGGTTGAGCCCGTTTGTTTGCCCTCTTCAACCTCCAAACTCAGGCGTCCGCCGAGCAAATTACACAGACGCTGCACCAGGGTGAGGCCCAAGCCCAGCCCTCCGTGTTCGCGGGTGAGGTGGTCTTCTTGCTGGTAAAAGGGGTTAAAAATGGCCTCGCGGATTTTTTCGGGAATGCCGGGACCGTTATCGGAGATCATCACCGTTAATAATTTTTCCGAACCAATCACCATCACGCGGATATGGCCCTCTTGGGGGGTGAATTTGATCGCGTTGCTGAGCAATTGCAACAAGACCTCTGAGAGTTTTCCCAGGTCGGTGGTCAGCGAGGGCAGGTTTTCTTGGATCGAGACCTCAACCACCTGTTTCTTGCCTTGAAAAGTGGGTTTGAGAATATTCACAATTTCGCAAATCAGTTCCTGGGGATCCACCGCCTCGTGGATCGCTGCGGGGACCTTCTCAGGTGGGTTGGCTTCGAGATTGCTAAACAGCAGCAATTCATCGATGGTGCCATGTAACTGTTTGACGCCTTGATCAATAATGGTCAAAAAGCGGTGAACTTCGCCCTGCATTTCGGGGGTTTCGAGCGCAATTTCAATCATCTCCAGCGAGGCTGAAACATAGGTCAGGGGCGTGCGCAATTCATGGCTGATCAGCGAGACCAGGGAGGCCTTCATCCGCTCATATTCACTGGCGGAAAGATCGGGGGAGGGTTTTTGTTTGGCGTTCACGGTAAAATTATAACATGGCCGTCTTGGCCGATTATGACAGCACGAAACGGACTTTTTTGAATGACACCACTTGATGCATTAATTCTTGGCACTGTCGAAGGATTGACTGAATTTTTGCCGGTTTCTTCGACCGGGCACATGATTTTGGCTTCGGCTTTGCTAAAACTGGAAAATACCGAATTTTTAAAGAGCTTTGAAGTGGCCATTCAGCTCGGCGCGATCTTGGCAGTGGCCCTGCTCTATTATCGGCGTTTTTTACAGGGGGCAGCCCTCTACAAACGTCTTTTGGTGGCTTTTTTACCGACCGCTACCATTGGTTTTGTGCTCTATAAGCTGATCAAAGGTTATTTGTTTAACCCTTGGGTGGTCAGTATTTCGCTGATTCTGGGCGGGGTTGTCTTGATTGTCTGCGACAAATGGATAGAAACCCGCCCTTCGTTGTACGAGCCCGAGGAAATGCCCCTCAAACAGGCGCTCTGGGTCGGCCTGATTCAGTGTTTGGCCATGATTCCCGGCGTCTCTCGTGCTGGGGCCACCATTCTGGGTGGACTCTTACACGGCTTGGACAAAAAGCAGGCCACCGAATTTTCATTTTTGCTGGCGATTCCCACCATGATGGCGGCCACAGGGTATGATTTGCTCAAAACGGCCCATGCCTTTTCGGGGCAAGAGCTGACCACCCTCGCCATCGGTGGCGTGGTGGCCTTTGTTTCTGCCCTCTTGGCGATCAAGCTCTTTATTGAGGGGGTGGTGCGTTTTGGCTTTCGCTGGTTTGGCTGGTACCGCATTGTCGCCGGAGCGCTGTTTTTGCTGTACGCCTATGCCTTTTCGTTGCCAATGCACAGCTGAATCGGGGTTAATACCCGACACGGATCACGGAGTTGCGTTCGCCATGCGGCGTGAGTACCGAATCCCCTTGGGGGTTGAGAATCCAGTGCTGCCCATCGATCACAAATTTGTATTGGTGAACGCCCGGTGGCAAATGGAGATGCAATTGCCAAACGCCGTTACTGGGGACGAGTGGCAGGCTGTGGGCGGCCCAACCATTAAACTCACCGGCCAGGGCCACACTCTGATAGCCCTGATCAGCCAATTCAAAGCTGACGGGCAGGGGTTGCCAACAGGTGTGCACAAAGCGGGCAATGTCTCCCGCCACTTCGGGGGTATTAAAACCAAAGCCCAGCGAGTGGCCCATGCCTTCGTAGAGCATCAGTTTTTTGCAAGGGGCCGAGATCTGCTCAAAGGCATACAGGGCATTTTTGACTTTGACCGAGGGGTCGTCGGCCCCGTGTAAGACCAGGCTTGGCACCTGTAGATTGTGCAATGTGTGCTCAACCTCTGCTGTGCAGGCCGTCACCTGATACATCCAAGGGCTCGACGGGCGGTCGCGCTCACTGTTGAGAGCTGGGGCACTCAATGCCACCACACCAGCGACTTTGTCGGGGCGGTGAATGCCGAGTAAATAGGCCAGTGATCCACCAAACGAAGAGCCCACTACAAAGACCCGCTCGACCCATTGGCTGAGAAAATCCAGGGCCACTTCAGCTGAATGGTAACAATCTTGCCAGCTGATCGCCCCGGATTGCAGTTTGGGCAGATCTTCGTGACCTGCGAGCAGGGGAGCCAAGACGGTAAATCCCTGTCCCAGCAACAATTGCCCCAGGGCCCGGTGATTGCAAGGGGTGGCCGCTGAACCATGCAGAAGCAACAGACCCGTGGATAAATCCGGCTGGTAGTGCATAAAGGGCAAATCACTTTCACTGAGGCCGAGGCTGCGGTAGTGAGTGCGCCACGTTTCGAGGGTGTGTTGGGGGTGTGTCATTTTTTTTCACCTGAGAGTTGATGGGGCCTGTGCACAGTCATTTTACCCCTCAAACATGGCCAGCTCAAAATTTTCACACTTTGCCCAGCTCTTAATTATGAGCTGTTATAATAAGCCCAGCCCTTTGACAGGAGTTTTTTTCATGAAATCTTTTTTAAAGCCCGCTTTGCTGTTCTCTGGCGCTCTCTTGGCGGTCTTGAGCGCCTGCCAAGTTCCCCAGGCCCCGACCAGCCCCAGGGCTTCAGCCAAACCCAGTGAAGACACTGACCCTCCCTGTTTTGTGGCCTTGCAATGTATTGTCGACAGCACCGGGGACAATGCCCTGCGCAAAGAGGCCCAGGAGATTATCAACCAATTGATCCAGACCACAGAGCCACGTTTTAGCCAGATTTGCCTGACCCGCTCGGCTGAATTGTTGCCCAAACAGCCCTCTTGCCAGACAAAACCTTGAGGCGGTTTTGGGGCATTGATCACGGTTTTTCCGTTGAAATTGGTTTATTCTAAAACTTAAGGTCAATCTGAATCCAAACCCTGATTCTTGTAAACGCAGTATTGAACATAGCTTTCAACGCAGCACCACACTCAGTCTGACCCCGGTTCACAGACTGGCGGGTGGGGAATGTCTTCCCCACCGCTGGCCGGTCTGTTGCTGGGACCCTTGCAAACAAAATCCGGGGGCAGGATTTAACTGGCTGATTCTGATAATCGGGCCCTTTGTGGGCTTTTTTCTTTTTGAGGCCAATATTTCATGCGCTCTCCCCTTTGCCTGATTACCGGCAATGCCCATAAATTGTCCGAAGCCCAGGCCCTGATGCCTGAAATCACGGGCTGGGAAATAGACCTGCCCGAAATCCAACACTCAGAACCCATGCCCGTGATCGAAGCCAAGCTCTTAGCTGCTTTGGCCTTGGCGGGAGAACGCACCCGGCTTTTGGTCGAAGACACGGGCCTCTATTTGGCCGCTCTCAACGGTTTGCCCGGCCCACTGATCAAGTGGTTTTTGGCACCGGGCAAACCCGGTTTAAATGGGCTCTGGCAGATTGCAAGTGCATTGGGAGAGACCAAAGCGGAAGCGATCACGGTGATTGGCTATCTCGAAAAACAGACCTCCGGCCTCAAAATTGCCTATTATACGGGCCGAATTTCCGGTCAAATTGTCGCTCCGCGGGGTGACAACGGCTTTGGCTGGGATCCCCTTTTTAGGCCCGAAGGCAGCGACAAGACCTTTGCCGAGATGGATGCCGCGGAAAAAGCCCAATTCAGTATGCGTGCTTTGGCCTTGACACAGTTGCGTGAAAGCTTGAGTAGGTGTTAGGTTTTAGGTGTTGGGTTTTAGGCAAGACAGGGGAATCAAGCTGTGTTTCGGCAAACCGGCTGTTTCCTAGCCCCGAAAACCTAAAACCTTCCCCTATTTCCCATGTTACAATAAGGATATATAAAGCCTATATTAAGGAACTTCTCCCATGTCTCAATTTAAAGGCGCAGACTTTTATCTGCTCGACGACCTGCTTACAGAAGACGAAATCATGGTGCGCAACACCGTTCGGGATTTTGTCGAAGAAAAATTTAATCCCCTTGTGACCGAACATTTTCGCAATGGCACTTTTCCCCAAGAAATTATCCCCCAATTGGGTGAACTTGGTCTGCTCGGCCCTTCAATTGAAGGCTATGGCTGCGCGGGCTTAAATGCTGTGGCCTACGGCTTGATCTGCCAAGAACTCGAACGTGGCGACAGCGGCCTGCGCAGCTTTGCCTCTGTGCAAAGTTCACTGGTGATGTACCCGATCTACGCCTATGGCAGCGAAGAACAAAAACAAAAATGGCTGCCGCAATTGGCCAAAGGCACCAAAATTGGTTGCTTTGGTCTGACTGAGCCCGATTTTGGCTCCAATCCGGGGGGCATGATCACCCGCGCCCGCCGCAAAGGGGATAGCTATGTGCTCAACGGTGCCAAAATGTGGATCACCAATGGCTCTGTGGCAGATATTGCCGTGATCTGGGCCAAAGACGACGACGATGAAATTCGGGGTTTCTTGGTGGAGTGCGACCGGCCCGGCTTTAAAGCCATTGATATCGAAGGCAAGTTCTCACTGCGGGCTTCGGTCACTTCCGAACTCGTGCTTGAAAATTGTGAAATTCCCCTCGAAAACGCCCTGCCTCTGGCTGTGGGTCTCAAAGCCCCGCTGGGCTGTTTGAGCCAGGCCCGTTATGGCATTGCTTGGGGTGCGTTGGGTGCGGCCATGGCCTGTTACGATACCGCCTTGAGTTATGCCAAAAATCGGATTCAATTCGACAAACCGATTGCCAGTTTCCAATTGGTTCAGCAAAAATTGGTCACCATGGTGACTGAAATTACCAAAGGCCAGCTCTTGGCCTACCGCCTGGGTCAGCTCAAAGACCAGGGCAAAATTCGCCATCCGCAGATTTCCATGGCCAAAATGAACAATGTCAAAATTGCCCTGGATATTGCCCGTGTGGCCCGCGATATTTTGGGTGCCAACGGCATTGCCGATGAATACCCCATCATGCGCCACATGAATAATCTGGAATCTGTGTTTACTTACGAAGGCACCCACGACATTCACTGCCTGACCATTGGCCGTGATATCACGGGCATTGCTGCCTTCGAATAAAGATTGAGATTGGGAGTGCCTATGAAACCGTTTTTCAAGCCACTGCTTTTGACTGCTGCCTGTGCCTTTGGGGTTTTGACCCTCTCGGCCCAGGCGCCCTATCGCACAGCACCTGAGCAAGCTCCACAACAGCAACAAAATCACGGTGCAGAAATTGATCCACAATTATTGTTGGCCGCCAAAGATGCCTTGGCGCTTTTAAAGAGCAAAGAGGGCATTTTTGTCGATGTGCGCAGCCGTTTTGAATACAATGCTGAGCATATTCAAAACGCGATCAGCTTTCCCTACAAGGCCATTTCAATGACCAACCGCTTCCCCTTTCCCAAAGACAAGGACCTGATCATGTACTGTGGCTGTCCGCACCATCTCTCGGGGATGAGTGCGGAGATCTTGAAAAAACAAGGGTATAGCCGGGTGAAAGTCATCAACGAAGGCTATTGGGGTTGGAAACAAATGGGCTTCCCGATTGTGCAAGGTCCCCCTGAAGCACTCAAACGCATATCGCAGGCCATTGATGGCCGTCTGGTGGATGCCCGTCAGCAGCCTGTGGCTTACCGGGATGTCTTTGTTGAGCATCTGCCAACCGGGCAACTCGAAGCCACCCGCACCGACGCCCAGGGCCGCTTTCACATGCAATTGCATTTTGCGGCGGTGGCCCCTGGTGAAAAACTGGCAGTGGGGCTCAAAAATACAACTTTGGCCCGTTTGAGCCTGAGTGAAATGGAAAAACCCTTGCACTTGAGTTTGCCGCTCGAAACAGCACTCAAACCCTGAGTTTTTGTTGGGCTGGAAATTTTGGTCTGATTCGTTTATGATAGAGGCCAGAGGGATCGATGCTCCCCTGGCCTTTTGACTTGTTTCAATCGGCCTTCTGACTTGCGGAGCAGACAACAGGAGGTTGATTCATGTCTTCTATTTCATTTGGTGGCCTGGCTTCAGGTCTCAATACCGACTCGATTATTCAGCAATTGATTTCAATTGAAAGCCGGCCTTTGGGGCTTTTGTCTAGCCAGCGCACGGCTTACCAATCACAGGCTTCAGCGTATAAAGATCTCAATACCCGTTTGAGTGCCTTGGAGAGCAAGGCCTTTTCACTGACCCAAATCAGCTCTCTGATTTCGCGCAAGGCCACGTCTTCCAAAAGTGAGTCCCTGTTGGCAACGGCCAATGCCGATGCGGTGACAGGCGCTTACCAAATAGAGGTCTTGCAATTGGCCACAGCCACCCGCCTACAAACCGGCACCGGGGTCGGTCAGGGCAATGGCCAAGGCGGCTTGGTGGACGTAACCACCGATTTCTCAAATGAAGCAGTTAGCCTGCTCAACAGCAATAACCGCCTGAAAACGGATATCACTGAAGGGTCGTTTTTTGTCAACGGCCAGCAAATCACCGTGACCAACGCCTCGACCCTCAACACAATTTTGGCCGATATTCAAACGGCCACCGGCGTGACGGGGGCCCTGAATTTTGACGCTGCCAAAGGCGGCCAGGTCTTGCAACTCAGCAGTGGCTCGCCCATTTCTGTCAGCACAGGCACCAGCAATTTTTTAGAGGCCTTTAAACTCGACAGCGCCACTTATAGCGCTGGCAATCTGAGCAGTACCGATGCCGTCAATGGCTTCCAAGCGGGCCTCAATCTCGATGGCTCCGAAGGGGCCACCAATCTGTCGCAAGCAGTGGGGTCTGGCACCCTGACCCTGAACGGTGTCAATATTGCCTATAACGGCGCCAGCGATAGCCTCAACGATCTGGTTCAGCGCATCAACCAGTCCAGTGCTGGCGTCAGCGCTTCGATTTCAAACCTGGGTGCGGGCAAAGTGGTCTTGACCAGCAAATCCACGGGCACACAGGCCATCAACTTCAGCGATAGCGGCAATTTGGCTGCGGCCTTGGGTTTTTCGGCGGCCAATTCCCAGGTATTGGGTGCTTCGGCCCAGATCAAAGTCGATGGCGGGGCTGTGCAATTTTTTAATCGCAACAGCGGCATTCAGGCCGATGGCTTAACCGGCGTGACCCTCGATCTGCGTGAGGCCAATCCGGGCAATCCCTTCACGGTGACCATCACTGCGGATGCCGACGGTGCAGCCAGTGCCCTGCAGGGCTTTGTGGATCAGTTTAACTCAGTGGTCAAACGCATCAATGAGCTGACTGCTTATAACTCAGCCACCAAAGAGCGGGGGGTTCTGCTCTCAGATTTTACCGTCAACAATGTCAAAGATCGGCTGTTTAAATTGGCTTTTTCAACCGTCACAGGTCTGACCCAGGGCTCAGACAGTGGCTCTTTGTCTGAATTGGGGGTCAGCACTGGGGCTTTGGGCAGCACCCCCGGCACGACCTCCGAATTGCAATTTGACAGTGGCAAATTCAAAGCGGCCCTCGAAAACACCCCTTCGCGGGTCGCCCAGATCTTGGGGGCCAGTGAGACCTCTGCGGGCACCACCGGTGTGATGGCCAAATTCAAGAGCTATCTCGATGGTCTGAGCAATGCCACTGGGGTCTTTAGTCAAAAAGAAAAGGTGGTCAATGGCCAAATTGAGCGCATCGACGACCGCATCGAGCGGCTGACCAATCGCCTGGCCACCCGTCAGAAAATGCTGGAACAGCAATTTGCGGGTATGGAAAAGGTCTTGTCCCGTTTGCAGACCCAGCAATCGGCCCTGAATAATTTAATTACCAGTCTTCAGCCCCGGAACTAAACAAGCAGAGGGCCACTAAGGGCAGCTCTTTTTACAGGCGCTGTTGAGGCCCAGAGTACAGGCTTTTTGCCAATCGGATTGGGCCGGTGAGCACTGTTTGAGAGCTTTGTAAATATCCCCGCGATTGCGAAAATAGAGCCCTTTGGTGGGTTCGTTGGCAATCGCTTGGTTATAATAGCTCAGGGCTTGGGGGTAATTTTTGCGGCGCTCGTAGAGATAGCCGAGATTGTTGAGTGGAGAGGCGTATTTGGGCGAAAATTCGAGGGCCTTGTTGTAATATTCTTCGGCTTTGCTGCCATCACCTTTGTCGTCGTAAGCCAGACCCAAATTGTACCAAGCCGTGGCATATTTGGGAGAGAGTCGGATGGCCTCTAAATAGTCGGCAATCGCCAGGTCATAATTTTTTTGGTTGTATTGGCACAGGCCGCGCAAATTGTAAGCTGAGACGTATTCGGGAGAGCTTTGAATGGCTTGATTGAGGGCCTCAATTGCCTCTGGGTATCTTTTTTGTTCGCCCAAGATATCTGCTTTGTTGTAAGCGGGCAAAGCATATGTGGGAAAGAGCCGCATGGCTTTATCAAACGCCGCCAGCGCCTCTTCTGCTTTTCCTTGCAAGCGGTAGACCTCGCCGAGATTATTGTAAGGATATTTATAATCGGGTTTGAGGGCTATTGTGGCATTAAAATCGGCCAGGGCCTTGTCGTAGGCTTTGACTTGGATATACGAGAGCCCCCGGTTGTTGATGGAGTCGACGTGTTTGGGCTGCAGAGCCAGCATTTGACCAAAGGCCTTGATCGCCGCTTGGTGGTAGTTCATTTGGGCGTAATTCCAGGCGATATTGTAATGGCTGAGTGGATAGCTGGCGGCTGCCAATGTTAAAACCCGTTTGTAGTCTGCAATGGCTTGGGCGTGTTTGGCACTTTTGCCCCGGCAAAAGCCCCGGCGAAACAGCAGCTCGGCGTCGTTGGGAGTGCTTTGCAGGGCCTTGTCAAAATAGACTTCGGCCAGGGCGTATTGCTCGGCGTCGTAATAACTATTGGCCTGGCTGCGGGCATCTTGGGCTGAGCCTGGCCGGGCGGTGGCGGCCACTGGGGGAGAGGCCGAGGGGAGGACTGCCGCTGGGGGCTGGCGCATTTCTCTGAGGCCCAAAATGCCGAGCACCATCAAGGCCAGCCCCGCGGCAACAAAGGCGGGCATGCGGTTGTTGGGGCGCGGTGCAGAGGTGGGTGTCTGTGTGATACTTTGACGTGATACCAGTTTTTCAAAGGCCTGTTTGAGTTCTGATGCCGAAGTGGGCCGTTTGTCCGGGTCGGGCTCGACCATGCGTTCGAGCAATTTGGCAAATTCACCAGAAATATTGACATGGGGGCGAAACTGAATTTTAAGGCCCTTTTTTTCAAATTCATCGGGCTCGCGGTGAGAGAGCAAAAAGATCAGACTCATCCCCAAGGCGTAGATATCAGAGACCGGTACGGCATGGCCTTCCATTTGTTCGATGGGCATATAGCCAAAGGTGCCAACCACTGTGGGCGTTCCCTCTTTGCGCAACAAGGTCTCTTTGACCGCGCCAAAATCGATCAAGTAAGCGCTGTGGGCGGCGGTGAGTAAAATATTGCCGGGTTTGATATCGCGGTGAATGATGGGCGGAGAAAAACCGTGCAGATAGCCCAAGACATCCAGAAGTTGAATGCCAATTTGCAGAACTTCTTTTTCGGTCAAAAAACGCCCGTTGCGAATTTGTTTTTCCAGGTTTTCAGCTTCGATCAGCTCATGTACCTGGTAATACTGCTTTTGGCCGTTTTCTTCCAGGGTCAAAGATTCAAAGCAGCGTGGGATATGGGGGTGCTGTAAATTGATCAGCAATTTGGATTCGCGCTCAAACAGCTCAAGCGACTTCCAGTCCTCTAAGGCCTGCAAGTTGAGCGCCTTTAAAGCACACCAACGGCCATTTTTGCGATCTTTGGCCCGCCAGGTGGTGGCAAAACCACCTTGGCCCAATTCGCTGTGCAATTCAAATCGTTTTGCAAGAACAACAAGACTCATGTCTAGTTATTCTATCCAGAAAACGCTCACCAGCCAAGTCTTGAGCTGAACCCGCCAAAAGCGGCGCAGAGGATGTTGTAAATTCAGAATCTGATCAATTTCATCACTTAAAGCCTGGCGACGCACTTCGAGTGGGGCTTTGGGCTCGGTGGAAGGCAAGTCCACCTCTTGTAAAGAGCTGGGGCCAACAGCCCCTTTCAGAGGCATGTGAAAAGATTTGGGCAAACGGCGGGACAGATCAAATTGTTTAACTTCACTGATTACTTTTTCCAGGGTGAGCGAACGCTTCATCGAGAATCTCCTTGAGCTGGCGGGTGGACATAGCTTTAGTCTAAAAGCGATCCGAGTCACATTTCAGTGACAGGCATCGCGTTTGAACGCTATTTTTTTCTCAAAATCCGCATGAATCCTGTGCTTTGGGGATTGGCTTGGGCGTCAATCGAAGGGCTTTGATCTTTCTTGATCGCGCTATTTTTTAATAATAGCCAAATGAATGCGCTAAAATTCGATAATTTTGAATAAATTGCCAGAATGAGTGGTATGCTGATCTTAATCCTTCAATCTCTCAGCGAGGTCTTGGCATGGGCGAATTGCATCTCAACAAACAGGTTTTTGACACCTTAAAACGCAGCACCCAAAAAGATCAGCGGATCGATGCCAAAGAGGCCAAAGAACTGCAAGCCGCCATTCTGGCTGATGGTCAGATCGATGGTGCCGAAAAAGCCCTCTTGGCCAAATTGGCAGAATCTGATCCCACTTCTTCGCGTCTTACCCTCAAAACAGAAGGGGGCCAGAGCATGACTTTTGACCCCCAAACCTTGGCTTTTGGCAAAGGAGCCAAAACTGTTTTGGCTCAAACACTCACGTCACTCCCTGATGGGGCCAATCCGGCCGATTATGAAAAGATTTTGAACCAGACTCAAAGCCCTCTGGAGGCGCGTTTGGCAGCCCTAGAGGGGCTGGGACAATTGGCCCATGCGGGTGACGCTACAGCCCTGAATGGGATGGCCGACTATTATGCCAAAAGCACCCAACTCGAAGAAAAACGCAGTATTCGCAATCTGTTGATGGCTGTGGCCGAGCGAGGCTCTGAGCCACTCAAAGCCCTGGCGCGAATGCGTTATCAGCAATTGGGGGCGACAGCGCCGCTCAAGCCCGTTGCGCCTGCGGTTGCCAGCACAGGAGAGGCTGCCCGCCAAGAGATTACGTCAAAATTAAAGGCTCTGCTGGTTTTGGAGCAAAAACCAGATCAATATTCGAGCTATCAAGAGACTCTGGATGCACTCAAAAACCCCGAAAAGCAGCGCGAATTATTGTCCAAAACCCTGACCCCTGAATTTCGCGAAAAGCTCTTAAAATATGCCTCGCCGCACCAAAAGGGTCAGTTTGCCCGCCTGGCCTTGGAAGCCTATCAAGAGGTGCCCAATATTGCGATGATGCGCCAGGGCTATCAGAATGTAAATAAACAGCTCGGGCCCCAGCTGATTCTGGATTTGTTTAAATCTGCCCAGAACCAAGACGATTGGAATCAACTCGAAAAAAGTTTGCGGGGCACAAAAAATCAGGCCGTCGATTACAAAAAACTGTTCAGCACAGCACAATTTGCGGGGTTTAATCAGCACCGCACCGACCTCAACCAGGGCGCTGAAAAAGCCGCTTCAGATACAGCTTTGGCCATCAAAAAAGGGCCCCAGACCAAAGGTTGGGGGCTGCATTTGACGCTCAAAAAATATGCCGAGGGCAAGCTCAGTCCAGAAAAAGCCAAACAAGCGGCCATACATATTTTTCGCAGTTTTGACAACAAAGCTGATTATGATCATGCGCTCAAGGCCCTGCGCGAATATGAGCCGGTTTTTGAAGAAGGCCATTTGCAAGAATTACTCGGCGCAGATTTTGAGGCCCTAAAAGCGGATATCGGCGTGATTCGACCCGAAAAACAGAGCCCAACTTTGCGTTACCTCAACGCAGCCAATGCCTTCTTTGCCCGTTTGGGCGATCGCCAGCGTTACCCGCTTGGGGCCGATGATTATCTCTCGACCCGCGATTTGACCACCGAACGCGGCAAACAATTATTGCAAGATATGCAGGAGACGGGATTCTCTTTGCCCACCGATCTCGACAGCCGTTTGCAATTGGCCCAATTTATTGCCGATGGCCGAATCGATGTCTCAGGGGTGCCGGGCTATTTTGCAGATAAATATCTCTTTGGCAAAAATCAATTGGGTTTGTTTGAAATTGCGGGAGATTATCAACTCAAAGATTTTCTTTCAGGCAGTGTGCAGCAAAAAGCCGCTCAATTTGTGGGGGTGGAAAAATTCTCACAGATGGTCTACCAAACCACCCAAGACAAAATTTGGGCCCGCCAGACCCAATTGCGCAAAGACGCCGCAGATCCAAACTTGGGTGCGACCCTGAAAGGCTTGCAGGCGGCAGTTAAACCCTATCAAAACGCCTTGGCTGTGATTTCCGCCAATCAAGGCAAAAAAGGTTTTTTGGCAGATATGCACGACAAGGCGCTGGCAGACTTAAAAGCCCAGTTAAAAGCCCAAGCCGGTGGTTTGCTCTCGCCAGCGGAGCAGCAGACCCGTGTGGATGCCCTGCTCGGGGCCTATCAGATGCTCAAAGAGTATGGCAGCGATGGCCCCGAGGCGGCCAAACGCATGACACAGCAGGCCAAGGCGCTTGATGGCGTGGCCCGCGAATTGGGGGTGGCGGGCAATTATGAAGGTGATCGCCTGGCCTTCCGCAAAAAGGCCTTTGCCCTTTACCACAACAAAGACATGGACCTGCTGCGGGCGGACTATGCCGAGGGTCTCAAAAAACTCGGCCCCGCTGCCCAGGCGGTGGTGGCAAAAGCAGAATCCCTCGAAGCCGAAGTGGCCCTGGCAAAAAGTGCTGTCAAATTTGGGGCCGGCATGGTTGCCAAAGGCCTGGGTGTGGGCTGGGCGATGGAGGCCTTAGAATGGGGCCACAAACTCGGCAATACCTACCTTTTGGGAGACATGGTCGATGGCATTCGCCGCAGTGAAGCCGCCCAGCGTCAGGCGGTCAATGGTTTGGTCGTTGATGCTGCGGCCCTGGCCATCAGCAAAGGCATAGATCACGCCAAGGCCCAGGTGAACAAAGAGATAGAAGCCGCCGTGGACAAAGATTTTCCTGAGTTGGTGGGCATCGATCGGGGGCTGTTGAGTAAATCCAAACTCAGTGATACAGAGCTCAAAGGTCTGTTTAAACCCAATTCACCCTATTCTCAACTCAAACAGGCAGATCTTTTGACCCTGCTCAAGTCCCGCGATGACGCCATCAAAAACCTCAAAGATTTGGCCTCACAAAAATGGGGCGTAGTTCAGGTCTTGGTGAATGGCGGCCAGGCCTTCGCCAAAGGCGGAGAGGGCACCCAGGTCTTGGCGGATATTTTGGTCAAAGGCGGGCATCGGATTGCGCTGATGCAAATGACAGCGACCGAGCGTCAGCGGCTCTTGCTCGGGCTCGGTGAAAATGTGGTCGGCGCAAAACTGCTCGACAAGGCCCAATCCACGCTGATCAGCACCAGCAGTGCTGCTCTTAAAACGGCCTTAGACAGGCCGCTTTTGCCTGCAGAAATGCGCAAGGCTTCTCAATTGGTAAGTGCGCTGCAGGCCCAAGTGCCTGGATTGACCAGCCAGCCGCCCAAGACCATGGCTGAATTTGTGGCTATTTTGGAGCGGGCTTTGCTCTTTCAGCCAAGTGCTTAGTTATACTTAGAAGGCATCCACTAAGTACAAAGAGTGTTTTATGTTGCCAATTGCTGAACCCCCTCATTTGGTGGCCGTCTATGGCACTTTGCGCCAAGGCCGCCGCTGGAATTATTTGCTGGCAGACAGTCCCTGTTTGGGCTTGGGCTGGACCCAGGAGCGCTTTGCGCTCTATTTGGCTGAGTTTCCCTGTGTCGATCCCTATCAAGAAATTTCCCCGATTCGGGTCGAGGTTTACCAAGTGAGCCCAGAGATCTTGGCCCAGCTCGATGATTTGGAAGAACACCCCTTGGTCTATGTGCGCGAGGAGACCCCCATTCTGCTCGATCAGGGTGAACTCGTCCATGCCTGGCTGTATTTTTATCCCCAGGCCCGTGGGCGTTTGCTGGCCCATGGCGACTATGCTTTGGAATACCACACACCCAGCCCAGGTGATGCGCCCGAACTATTGGGCGTTCCCCTGGCTGCGCCTTTGGATATTTCCTTGGGCACATCACAGACTTAAATGGCGTTGACTGAACGCGCGCTGCACTTGCTGGAGCAGGCCTGGACCCTGCAGCAAGCAGGCCAAATGCTGCAAGCAGATCGCTATTATGCCGAGGCACTGGACTTGGCCTTGCCCCCAGAACCCAAGCAATTTGCCTTGCAACAGCGGGGCCTGATCGCCTTTTTAGCCAAAGATTTGCCCCAGGCCCGTCTGCTGCTTGAAGCGGCTTTGGCCCTGGGTGAAAGTGCCGATCTGCACAATCTCTGGGGGTCTCTTTTGCGCGATCAGGGGGAGTTGCTTGCCGCTCGTCAGGCCTTTGAGTGGGGGCTGGTTTTAGAGCCTCTCAGTGCGGTGATACACCACAATTTGGGCAATCTTTTTTGCCGTTTGTCAGATTGGGAAAGAGCGCTTTTTCACCTGTTTAAGGCCTGTGAAATTCAGCCCGAATCCAGCTATTTTGAACAGCGTTTATTTCAGCTTGTCAAACAGCTCTTGTCTTCTGAACAAAGCCTGTGGCTCCACGATTGGGTTTTTTCGGGGCCGCTTGCAAGACTTGATACCCCTCTTTTGGCGTTTGTGCGGGGCAGTTTCCACCGCCTGTGGGGCGAGCCCGAAAAGGCCTTGCCTTTTCACCTGCGGGCGATTCAGGCCCGGCCTGATGACCCCGATTTTTATACCGGCTATCAATCGCTGGCTTTGCTTCTGCCAGGCCTCAGCGATCAGGCGCGGTTTGAACCCTTTTGGGCTTGGGGCCAGGCCCAAGAAGCCGCGATTCAACCCTTGGCTCCTGTGGCTGTGCAGAGCGCGCCCCAACGGCGTTTGCGGGTGGGGTATGTGTCGGGCGATTTAAATTTGCACTCCCTCAGTTGTCTGCTTTTGGGGCTGATTCAAAACCATCAGTCCCACGATTTCTTTTGGGTGATCTATGCCAATACTTTGCAAGAAGATGAATTTACCCGCCGCTTTCAACAAGCGGTTCAGCTCTGGCGGAACATTGCCACGCTCTCCGATCAGGCGCTGGCAGAGCAGATTCAAGCTGACCAGATCGATATCCTGGTCGACCTCTCTGGGCATACTTTGGGCCACCGCTTGGGGGTATTTGCACGCAAACCAGCCCCGATTCAAATCAGTGGTTTGGGCTTTGGTTGGACCTCGGGCCTGAGCCGAATGGACTATCTCTTTTCTGATGCTTGGCTTGTCCCCCCTGAGCGGGAGGCCCTTTACCGTGAAAAAATTCTCTACTTGTCACATTTGTTTCATTGGACCCCCCCTTATACCCTGGTCGACCTGCCCTTGCAAGATTTGCCCTGCTTGAATTCGGAGCAGATTGTCTTGGGCTCGGGCAATGAGGGCTTTAAACTCAACGAAACCCTGATAGAAACCTGGGCCGAAATCCTCAAACAATTGCCCCAAGCTCTTTTGGCGCTTAAGTTTCGCGGTTTGGAAGACCCGTTGCGGGCCAAACATCTGCAGGCGCGCTTTGCGCGTTGGGGCATTGGGCCTGAACGCCTTTTGTTTCAAGGAAAAACCGCCCATCAAGAGCATGTGGCTTGGTACAGCCAATTGGATTTGGCCCTGGACCCCTTTCCCTATCAGGGCGGGGTTAGCACCCTTGAAACCCTTTGGATGGGGGTGCCGGTTATTTCTTTGAGTGGGGGAACACGGGCGGGGGTGAGTTTGTTAAATAGCTTGGGACAACCTGAATTATTGGCACAGAGTCAATCTGAATATATTGGTAAAGCCGTTGCCCTGGCTCAAGATCGTCTGCGCTTGCTTGATTACCGGCAAAACCTGCGCCAAACCCTCTTGGATTCACCGATCTGTGATAGCCGGGCTTATGCCCGGGAAATTGAAGCCGCCTATCGCCGGGTTTGGCTGCGTGGGGGCCGGGAGATCAATCCCTAAATTGTCGCGGATCAAGGTTTTGGGGGTGCAAAAGACGTAAACTTAAATTAACCAGAGAACAAGGGAGGATTTTATGAATACCTCAGTTTACACATGGCAATCGCTCAGCCTGCCCCCAGAAAAGCTCGCAACTGCGCGCCAGGAGGTGTATATGGCCACACAGATTGTGGCTGCTGTCAGTGCCACCTATTTGCCCTCTCACCCAGATATGTCCCATACCGCCTTGCAATTGGATCCCAGTGGCCATATTTTGGGGCAGGAGATCAAACCAGGGAAAACCTTTCGCGTGCGCTTGGATTTGCACCATTTGCGTTTGGAATTGCAGGGCCATGGCCTCAAAGGCTTTGAAACGGTGGCGGATTTTGGTTTGGTTGGGCACACCCTCAAAGCGGCCTTTGATTGGATGGAACAGGCCTTGCAGGCCTATTTGGGCGCGGCCATGCACAAGAAACTGCTGCGTTTGGCCGATTTGCCCTGGACTTTGCCTTCGCACCCCCTGAGCAGCGGGGCCTTGTTTCGTGCGCCCAACCAAAGCAGCAGTGAGTTGTACCATTGGTTTGCCAATGCCGAAAATGTGCTGCAAGAAATTCAGGCCCTGCATCCCATGAATGCCTCGCGCCTGTCGATTTGGCCAAAACACTTTGACCTGTTCTTTGGATTTTTGCGCACTGTGTATTCTGTCGCCATCGGATTCTCTGCGGGTGATGCTGTCCTCAAAGAACCCTATTTTTATGTCAAACCG
>JBFWRL010000020.1:0-51692 GCA_050248915.1 Candidatus Sericytochromatia bacterium | reverse complement strand
CCGCTCCTGCGGATTGAGCAAATTCTGCATCTGGGCCTGGCTGCTCTTGAGCGGGCTCTCAGCCCGGATGGGCACCCGGCGGGTCTGGGGCTGTTCGCTGTTGTTGAAGAAAGCCATCACTTCTTCGTTGGCCACTTCGGTCAAACGGCTAAAGCCATAGACCTGTTCGTCTTTCCACATTTCCAATTGGCGTCCCCGGCGCAGGGCGCGGTTTTGCTTGCGGATATTGGTCAGGGCTTTGACGTATTCACGCAGTGAATTGTCGCGGCTGAACTCCATATCGCGGCGGTTGTCGGGGTCGGGCCCACCGGGCAGACCGACTTCGGTGCCGTAATACAACATCGGCAAACCGCGAATGGCCATGATAAACGCCACACTCAGCATTAACTTCTTGCGTTTGTCGCCACTGGCTTCGTGCACAAACCGCGGCACATCGTGGTTGTCGACAAAGGGAGAGAGCAGCGAGGCATCGGGATAGACGCCATCTTTGTCGAAGATTTCACCGAGGCGGCGCATGCTCTGGCCGCCACCGAGGGCATCTTTGATCGCGTAATAAAGGGGGAAGTCAAAAGCCGAGTGCATGCCCTCTTTGAGGTAAGGGGCCTGAAACTCGGGGAAACCTGTGTAAATCTCACCCAGCAAGAAGAAGTCATTGCCCGCAAAAGAGCGGATTTCTTGGTTGAATTTCTGCCAAAAACTGCGCGGCACGTGTTTGACCGTGTCAATCCGGAAGCCGTCCACGCCGGTTTGGGTGATCCACCATTTCATATTGTCGATCACATAACGGGCCACTTCGGGGTTGTTCTGATCGAGATCGGGCAATTCAGCCAATTCGCCGTTTTCGACCCACCACTGGTTGTTCCAGTCTTTGATTACGCCATGTTTGTTGAACCAATTGTGGTATTTGCTGCCAGGGGTATTGCGCTCTTTGGCAAAAGGGTGATCGTAATCGGTGTGGTTGGCCACGATATCCAACAGGATTTTGATTCCCCGTTTGTGGGCCTCACTCACCAAAAGTTTGACTTTGGCCATATCACCGAGGTGTTCGTCGACTTTGTAAAAGTCTTTGAACCAATAGCCGTGATAGCCCCAGATTTCCTGTTTGTGGCCGCCACCAAAGTCGGCCACAAAGCCATTGTCGCGGTTGTCAATGATCGGCGTGAGCCAAATCGCCGTGGCACCCAGGTCTTTGATATAGTCGAGTTTGTTGATCACACCCTGCAAATCCCCGCCATGATAGGCCCAGGGATTGTTTTGTACGTTAAAATCGTTGCTGCGGTCGCCATTGGCAAAGCGGTCGGTAAAGACAAAATAGATGATCTCATCTTGCCAAACGCGGCCGGTGCTGCGCAGATTGGTGCTGTTGCTGGCGGCGCGAACATTGGCGGGAGTCGCCAGTCGATTCAAACCGACGGGGGCACCGGGTTGCAGGCCTTGGGCATTGCCAAAGGGCTGAGGTTGCAGGGCACTGCAACCAGAGGCCAACAGAGCGGCGGCCAGCGTGGCTTTTAAAGCGGTTTTAAAGGGTTGTTTTGGGTACATGGAACCTCCAGGCAGGGTAGAAAGACAGAAAAATACCTATCATCATTATCTGAGATCTTAAGGAAAACTTTCTCAAAATTTAACTTAATTTAACAATTGTGCAGAGGATGGAGCGAAGGGACTCTTTGAATTATAACCTGCTTGTCTTTGGAGAACATCTCTCTGCATCCAGTCATGCGCTTGCCCGAGCTAAGGTACAATAGAAAAAACCTCCGGGGGTGCCCTGCTTTGATGCGCCAAATCTTGGCTCTGATCACCACATCTTTGCTGCTCTCACTGCATCTTTGGGCCCAGCCTGCTTCGGCCCTCTGGGGCCCCGACAAACGTGTGGGCGATGAGGGCAAACTCGCGGGCCACAAACATGAAATTTTCAGCCTGGCGTTTAGTGCCGATGGCAAAAAACTGGCTTCAGGCAGCTTTGACGGCACAACCCGGATCTGGGACAGCAACAGTTGGCAAGTCTTACACGAGTTGGCGGGCCATGGCAATTGGGTCTCTGCGGTGGCTTTCAGCCCCGACAGCAAAGTGCTGGTCAGTGCGGGCATCGACCGCCGCATTCAAATCTGGGATGCAGAGACTGGGGCCAATCTCTTTACCAGCCAAGAACATGCCAAAGGTGTTTTGAGTTTGGCTTATAGCCCAGATGGCAAATGGCTGGCCAGTGGTGGGCTGGAAGGCAAAATTCTGATTTACGATACCCAAACCTGGCAGGTGCAAAAAACGCTGCTGCCTTCGGCCAACAATCCTGGAGGTGTGGGCGTTCTGGCATTTAGCCCGGATGGCCTGTGGCTGGCTTCTGCCAGTTATGATGACCCTGTCATTCGCCTCTGGAACCCGGAGACAGGCCAAGCCGGCCCCTTGCTTTCGGACCACCTCAAAGAGATCTATGCCCTGAGTTTTAGCCCCAACGGGCAGTATTTGGCCAGTGCTGGAGAAGATCGGATTATCCGGCTCTGGGACATGGCCAAACGCACGGTGGTTTCACGTTTGGCAGGCCATTTTGAGCCGGTTTGGAGTTTGGCCTTTGACCCGGCGGGTGATTTTTTGGCCAGTGGCAGTATGGGGGATGGCAGCCTGCGCTTTTGGACCGTGCCCCAAGGGGTCAATAGCCAGTCATTGAGTGAAATTCCCAAAAAAACCTATGCCTTGGCCTTTGACCCCAAACAAAAGCGCTTGGCCAGCGGTCACAGTGATGCCTTGCTGCGTCTCTGGCGCAATACCAATCCCGAAGCGGCCTCTGCTCTGGCCAGCCAGAGTGGTACGACCCTGGCCCGTTTGCTCGAACCTGTCATTGAAGTGGCTGGTCTGAGCATTGATGACGACCGCCAAGGTCTTTCCAGTGGCAATGCCAATTACAGTGCCGAAGCGGGGGAATTGGTTGAAATTACCCTGCATTTGCGCAACCGTGGCACAGCCCCCGCGCAAGGCCTCGAAGCCACAATTCAGCTGGCTCCCACGGGCCTGATTTATCAGGGAGAGGCCCCGCGTTTTCGGCTCGAAACTTGGCCCATGGGCAGCGAACAGACGTTGATTCTACCGGTGTTTATTCCCAAAAATCTGCAGGAGCCCGTGACTTTGGCGATTGAACTGCGGGCCGAGAATGGGGCCAAAGCCTGGAAAGAAACACTCAAATTGGAGCTGGGCAAAGCTTACCCCCCACCTGCAGAGGAAGGAAAAAATCTATGAAAAGCTGTCTCGTTGTCGGCGGTGGCATCGCAGGCATTATTGCCGCCCGTCGCCTGCAAAAAAAAGGGATCAATGTCACCCTTGTCGAAAAATCCAAGGGCTTTGGCGGTCGCATGGCGACCCGGCGGGTGGGAGAGGCGGTCTTTGACCACGGCGCCCAGTTTTTGACCGTACATGGCATGTTCTTTCGCGTGGTGGTTGAAGATTTGCAAGATCAGGGCCTGATCAAAGCCTGGAGTCGGGGCTTTCTCAATGGTGACCGGATCTTAAGCAGCGATGGCTATCTGCGCTTTTGCGGTTCTCAGGGCATGGCTCCCATAGCCAAGTCCCTGGCTGAGCCCCTGCAGGTGTGTCTGCAGGAGACCGTTACACGGATTGTCCCCCAGGCTGAACACTGGGAGGTTGAAAGTGAATCCGGTCAGCGCTGGCAAGCGGATGGTCTGATCTTAACTCCGCCCTTGCCGCAGAGCCTGCAATTATTAGAAAAAAGTGAGTACCCTGTCGAAAGTGAATTGCTTCAACGTCTCAAGGGGGTAAAATACGACCCCGTGATTGTCAGCATGGCAGTGCTGGATGGCCCCAGTGGTCTGCCCGAACCCGGTGGTTTGGTCCAATCCGACCCCATGAGCCCGATTGCCTGGCTGGCCGATAATCAGCAAAAGGGCATTTCAGCGGTTCCTGCCGTGACCATTCAAGGCACAGCTCACTTTAGCCGCAACCAGTGGAAAAACGACAAAGAGCAGGCCGGAAAGCTGCTTTGGGAAGCGGCCAAACCCATGCTCAAAGCACATTGTCTGGAATTGGATGTGCACCGCTGGCGCTTTGCCCAGGTGCAAGACCCGTTGCCCGAATCGTATCTGGTTTTGCAAGAGGGCCCACCACTGCTGCTGGCCGGAGACGCCTTTGGCGACCGCTTTCATCCGATTGAAGGGGCTGCCAATTCAGGCCTGGAAGCGGCCAAACACCTGCTCAAATACTGGGAATAAGTCGGTCGCCGATCCGCAAACAGCCAGACTCAGACCGGGTCACCGCGTTGATGCCAAAGACCGGCTGGCCCTGCCAACTCTGTTTTTGATTGAGCTCTTTGAGCAAGGTGGGGTGCCGGCTTTGGCCCGTAAGCGGGTCTTGGGTGACAATCACGCAGCGTGTGCAGGGTTTGACCAGTTCAAAGTGAATCTCTCCCAGTTGAACCCCTTTCCAGTCTTTTTCGGCCCAAGGCAATGCACCGCTGAAAACCAAGTTGGGGCGAAAGGCGCGCATCTCCAAATTTGGGGCTGTGACCGCTGCCAAATCTGCCAGCGAGCTTTCGCTGCTGAATAAAAAGGGATAGCCATCGGCAAAACTCACGGCAAATCCTGGCGCAAAAGCCGGGTTGGTCGCGCGCAAGGCCGTCGGCGGTTGGTAGACCAATTGACAGGGCCTGCCCAAACGCTCAGAAAACCAGCGGTCAGCCTCGGGGCTCACCGCTTGAGCGGGGCTGATACTGTTCCAAACCTGTACAGGCCGTTCGGGCCCTGCGGCAGGTCTCAAGGGCACTGTCAGACAGGTGCCTTGGGCGTCCCAAATGAGGAGTGTCTCTGCCTGCCGCTCAACCCGCAATTGCGCCATCTGCGGCAATTCCCGCTGGCTGAGAAAGCGGCCCTGGGTATCGACCAACATCATGCGGCGGTCGTGTTGCAGGCCACGCCCATCCAATGCGGATTGAGACAGGGAAATGCCTTGCAAAGATTTGATCGGATAGATGGTGATGCCGCTGAGGGTGATCATTTTAATTGATTGGCGTAGATCTCACTGGCTGGGCGAAAGAGCACCCAAGAGGTGAGGATGTATTTGTCGTTGCTCTGAGGCACATGGCCCTTGTGGGTGTGGGTAAAGCCACAGGGGGCAAAGACCAATTGGCCTTTGGTGGGTTTGAGCATGAGTTGCTGGTGATAAAATTCGGTCTCACCCCCCTCACGCACGTCGTTGAGGTAATACATAAACAGCAGCACCCGGTGCAGAGCCAAGGCTGCGGGATCGTGCATGGAGGGGTAAATTTCGGCATGATAGGTGTGATACCCCCCCTGTTTGCGCTGGTATTTTTGCAGATTGATCGTGCCCAGACGGTAGACTTTGCGAATCAGGGCCTCGACTGTTTCGTCGTCGAGAATGGCGATCACCTCAGGGGTGATGGTGATGGTGCCCCCTTCGGGGTGAGGCACACTTAAGCTGACAGAAGAGGTCAGGAAATAGGGGTATTTGCGCGTGTATTGCACCAAATAGCGCCAGGTACGGTTGGCTATCCAGGTCTCTTCGTGTTTCCAGTCCGGATCGCGTGAGATGTTGATATCCAAGCTGTCTTTGGCCTGGGTATTTAAGCCATGTCCTGTCACGCCCGGTTCTTTTTTGCGGCTGCGTTCAAATTTTTTGAGCAGTTCCTGGCATTCTTCGGGATTGAGCACCTGATCATAACTCTGAATAAACTGCGTCATGGCCACCTCTTCTTCTGAATCAGACTCGCAGGTATTTTAACACCTTCTTTTAGCGCTGAGTGGTCACGTGCTGCCGCCAGATCTGGCGGTAAAAGGCCTCACTTTCGGCGCAAAAACGGGCCGGGTCACAAATGGCAGAACTCAGCAGATCTTGGCGCAATTGCTGGCGGTAGGCTTGCAGACGCCGTTTATCTTGCACGAGTTCGGCCGCTATTTGCAGATACGCCGCGCGGCTGTGGGCCAATAATTCGGGGTGGCCCACGCTGTGCAAAAGGCTGTTGGCTGAGCGGGTGCCACCACTGAGCCCGACCACCGGCACCCCCATCCAAAGGGCCTCACAGGCGGAAATACCCGCCTGATAGGGAAAGGGATCGAGACAGACGTCCACGTGCTGGTAGAGGGAGACGTGCTCGCGTTGAGAGCTGCGACCGGCAAAGAGCAGGCGTTGGGGGGAGATACCCCAGTGTTTGAACCAGAGCCGGTAATATTTTTGCATCTGGGGATTGTCGAAGCCTTTGTCTTTGAAGAGCAGCTTGGCTGACGGCACCGCTTTGAGAATCTCAGCCCAGAGCTGTAACGTTTCCAAATTGAGTTTAAAGGCCTGGTGCAAAGCGCCAAAACAGGGGTAAACAGGTTGCTCCGCACGCTGGTAGGCCAAGTCCAAAATATCTGCTTCGGGCTGCCAGTGAAAATAACTGCTGAGATAGAGCGGCTTTTCGGGATTGAGGGCCGCTCTCTCCGGGGGCACGATCTGGGCGTCGGTGAAAAGATAGTCCATGCGGCTGAGGCCGCTGCTCCAGCCAAAACCCAATCCCGTGATTTGCAGGGGCGCGGGTTTGAGGGCAAAGAGGTCAAAGCGGTGGCCATAGGTTTGACCGTTGAGATCGAGCAATATGTCGATCTGGTCAGCACGGACCTGCTCTGCGGCTTGCTGGGCCGACAGCCCAGAGATATCTCGCCAATGCTGAACGCGCTGACGAAACCAGTCATTTAAAGCCCCTTTGCGCGGAATGCTGGCATAGGCAATCACTGTGAACTGGTCTGCATTCTTGTATTCAAACAGGGCCGAAAACATATGGGTGACTGAGTGATCGTAAAAGTCCCCCGAAACATAGCCAATCCGCAACTTGCGTTCGGGGTCTTCGACCCGCGGCAAGCGGGGCAAGGGCTGAGAAAGCCCTTCCAATAAACGCCCATACTCCAAAAAGGGGGTGAGTTGCTGTGCATAATTCAGGCTGGCATCGACCAAAAAACTCCAGAGATAGGTCTGGTGGGCCAAAAAGAGTTGGGGCTCCAACCTGAGCGCCTGTGCCTGAAAGTGGCGGGCCCGGCGGGGATCTCCCCTGCGTTGGGCACAAAGCCCCAATAAAAGCCAGAGATGGGCCGTGTCGGGGTGGCTGTCTATTACCTGAAAGAGCAACTGTTCCAGCGGCAAAATATGCCCCTGTTCAATCAAAGGCAGGAGGCTGAGCCAAGCTTGGCGCAGATAAGCGAGGGTACTCAAGCGCGGAAGCAAGTCCAAAAATGCCAAGAGCAAGGCGTCGTAGGCGCGCAAATCCAATAATTTGCCAGACTGGGCCTGGAATTGCTGCCAGCGGACTTCGTCGCTGAGTTGCTTTTGCACGGCTCACCTCTCTTTCATGGAAGGGTTCTGTCATTATGCCGAAGGCCGTTTTGACAAAGCAAGTGAACGGGTTCTTTGTTATACTTTGCGCAAGCAATGCACACGCAACAGCTTCCATAACAAGGACGGCCTTGCCGATGAAATGCCTCAATTGCCGCACGAATAGCCTCTATCGGGCCCGCTCAGACGGGAAATGCCCCAATTGCAAAAAAGAGTTTGTGTTTGAACCCAAACGGGGAGATCCCTTTACAGACACAGCCTTCGAAGCGGCTTTAAACCGGGTTTCTGCAAAAAACAGCCTTTCGTATCACCCCCGTCAGCTCTATTTTGAGTTGGCCCGCCGCCGTTTCCTCATTTTAAACAAAACCATCACGCCCCGTGGGGCCATGATTGGCACTGCGATCGGGGGAATCTTTGTGGGGGTGATCTTGAGTCTTCTTCTGGGCTCTTTTTTAAAAGGGCCTTTGCTCTGGATCGCTCTGGCAATGTATCTTGGCTTGGTGCTTAAGTTGGTCCTCAAAGCCAAAGAAAAAACTGCCTCTCCAGCCATCCGTTTGGAATGGAGCGTGTTTCAGAAACAGCTCAAACGCTGGAAAGCTGTTCAAGAGCCATCCATGCCGCTCTTATTGCCGGATCTGGCTCAAGAGCGTACCAAGCTCTCTTCCGAAAAGACAGAGCAAGATTTGCTGGATTATAATGTTGATCGCCTGATCCTCTGTGACAAAGCGGAGATCGTCGATTTTTTGCTCGCCAACCAGTTTCACCTGGAGCAAAAATGTGCCATTTTGACCTTTAATGGCTATCCCCGCGCCCGCTTTGAAGAGATCAAAGCCATGTTGCAGCGCAGCCCCAACCTGATGGTGTACGTGATTCACAATGCCAGCACCAACGGCTGCCGAATTGCGTCAGAACTCAAACGTCCGGAGTGGTTTCCCCAGGCCCGGATCTTTGATCTGGGCTTAAATCCCCGGCAGGCAAAAAAATTCCAGGGCCTGTTTGAGCCTGCCAACAGTCCCCCGGTTGCGATCCCTGGGATGTCGGCAGAAGAACAGGCTTGGTTGGGAGAGTGGAAACTCGACCTGATGGCCCTGCCTCCCGCGATGTTGCTCAAACATCTGCGCGGCCAGATCAGCCAACATCAGCAGGCCATTGTTGACGCTTACGCCCGCAAAGACGATGCCGATCTCGACGTGGGCGACCTGCTGATGGTGGAATTTGCCGAGGGCAGTGATGATGACTTTGGCTAAAACCACTGCGCGCTTTGAATTTCAGCTCCACCGTCCCCTGGCCCGTGGCCCTTTGATTCTGCCCCAGGGCCGACAGCGACAGATTGCGCCTTTGGTGGGCAGTATTGGGCTGACGGCTGAGCAGCAAAGGCGCTGTGACGCGGCCTGGCAGAGCCCCTTGCAAAAACTCAGACCCGAGATGCCGCTGATCGTGGAAAGCTTTGCTGCCCACACTGGGCAAACCCCCTTGCAAAGCCCCCAAGATTGGCTTGTGTTGTTGTCCTCGGGCCAGCTTTCAGCACTCAGTGGGGCCTTTGCCGTGGCCTGGCAACAGGGCCCCGAAAGCCTGACCCTCTTGCGCGATCCAATGGGTGAGCGCACCCTTTTTTACGCCCGCATCGGGCAAGGGCTGATCTTTGCCTCCAGCTTGGAATTATTGCTTCAAAGTGGCCTGATACAACGCGCACTCAATCTCGATGTATTGACCCGTTATCTCAGTTATGCCTATTTACCGGGCCGAGAAACCCTGGTTCAGGGCGTTAATGAATTGTTGCCAGGAGAAAAACTCTGCTGGCAGGCGGGCCAAATTGAATGTGAAAATTATTGGCAATTGCCTCCAGCCGAGCCCGAACTCGACCCTGAGATCGCCCGCTTGGGTTTGCGAGCGGCGATTGAGGTCGCCGTTGAGCGGCGCTTGCCCTTGCAGGCTGAGGTCTGCGCTTCGCTCTCGGGTGGGATTGATTCCAGTTTGGTGGTCGCCCTGCTGGCGCGTTTGAGCCCCCGACCCGTGTACACCTGGTCTGTCTCGTTTGGCAAAGCTTACCGCAATGAATTGCCTTTTAGCCAAGCTGTGGCCGAAGTCTACCAGACGCGGCATCGGGTCTTAGAGGTGCATCCGCGCACGGTCTTGTATTTTTTAGACGAAACCATGGCTCTGCTCGGCAATCCCATTGGCGACCCGCTGACGGTACCCAATGCCCTGCTCTTTCGGGCGGCCAGTGAGGTGGGGCCCGTGCTGTTTAATGGCGAGGGCGGCGATCCGCTCTTTGGGGGGCCGAAAAACATTCCGATGCTGCTGGCTTTGCTCTATGCCAGTGAAGATTCAGATCCTCTCACGTCGACGATTTTGACTTATTTACAGAGTTACCGCAAACTCTACAATGACCTTCCCCAATTGCTCAATTGCACCACTCAAGCGGCCCTGACTCCGGATCTGCTGACAACAGATCTTCTGCCTTGGTTTGAGAGCGGTGCGGGCCAGAGCTTGGTGCAAAAGCTGATGGCGGTGAACACCCGCCTCAAAGGGGCCCACCACATTCTCTACAAGGTGAATGCCCTCAGCCGCGGCCTGGGCATGTTGCCTGCCTCTCCGCTCTTTGACAGCGAGGTCGCCCAATGGGCCTTTCGTGTGCCGCCCCAGCTCAAATTGATGGGCAGCGAAGAGAAGTATATTCTCAAACAGGCCGTGAGCGATCTGCTGCCCGAACAGGTGCTCAAACGGCCCAAAAGCGGCATGCAAGTGCCGGTTGAATTGTGGTTTCGGCCCGGTGGCCCGCTGCATCGCGAAGCCAAAAAACGGCTCAAAAATCTGGCCCGTTATCCCTGGTTCAACCCGGTTTATTTAAACCAATTGATGAACTGGGAATTGGGGGGATATTTGCCCCGTCACGGGCTCAAAGTGTGGATTTTGCTCAGCTTGGAGGCCTGGTTGCGGCATTATCTGGGCCCGCCCTAAGTCTCCGTTTGCATCCTGCGCCTCTGGCACAATGCTTGGGGTATAATGCCCACGAATATGCAAAATTTTCAATGAGGCAGTTATGGGACAATTTTCACTTTTTGATACCGAAGAATTTGTCAAAGATGAGATTTTTATCTTCTTCGACACCGAAACCAATGGCCTGCCTTATAATTTTAATGCGCCGATTACCGAAGTCGACAATTGGCCGCGCATGATCCAATTGGCCTGGATTCAAGCCGATGCCCAGCAAAACGAGATCTCGCGCGGCAATTACCTGATCTTTCCTGAAAACTTTTATATCTACGAGAGTGTTCACGGCATTACCAACGACAAAGCCACCAAAGAAGGCCACGATCTGCTCGAAGTGCTCAAAATCTTTGCCGAAGTGGTCAAAAGCTCAACCGTGTTGGTGGCCCACAATATCTCGTTTGATGACAAGATCCTGGGGGCTGAATTTATTCGCAAGGGCCTGCCCAACCCCATGAAAGAACTTAACCGCCTCTGCACCATGGAGACCACCGTCGACTATGTGGCCATTAAGTCTGGCAATCGCAATAAATTCCCCAAACTGGAAGAGTTACACACCAAAATCTTTGGCCAGGGCTTCGAAGGGGCCCACGATGCCATGAATGACGTGGCTGCGCTGGCCCGCTGTTTTTGGGAGCTCAAGAAAAACAATATTGTCTCGCTCTATTGAGACTTTGAGGGGCGTTTTCCTGCCATGATTATCAAAGCGTGGAAAGACAGATCTGTGTGTAAGGCATTCAAAATTTGGTTGACAGTAGCTTTGCTCCTGCTCTCAACCTCAACAGCAATCGCGGCCGACAAAATGGGGAGTCAGCCCTCAAAGTCCGTGTATGGCTCTTTTAAAGCAGATCAGATACTCCTGCCGGGTCAAATGGCTTACCGCAAAGAAAAAGTCAGCCTGAGCCAAGAGTATCAGGCCAAAACTTGGATGCTCTCGCGCCAATTTTCCAAACAGCTGTCCTTGGCCAATTCCTCCCGCAAACTGCTTTCTCAATTGGAATTCTTCAATTTTTCGATCAGCCAGGCTGTCTCTCCTCAGTTTTCCTGCCCATCCAAACAGCAAAAATCCAATTTTAAGCACCCGCAATTGGGCTCTTTTTTGATCTGTAGCCAGATTTTAGATCGGCACCAAGGCCTGCCTTTGATTGGAGCCAGGATCTATCCCGTCAAAGGCAATCGCAGCCCGAAAACCAAAATCACCTATACCGGTACAGAAAAAGATCTCAAAACGGTTTTGGCTTCTCTCAAAACAGGGGGCAATTGGGGTGTCCAATACACAAAAATTTACCCCCCCCATCAATTGGGACAGTTAAACGCAGCCACTTATAACCTGTATAGTTCTCAGTTCGTCTGGACACCCCAAATTTCCAAGCCTACGTTGGATGTGAACTACCTCAAATCCATTCATTTGCAAGATCAAGGCATCCGAGCCCACTTGATGCAGCGGATCAAACACCATCCACAGTCACAGCTTGTCAAAGCCAATTTCCGTTGCCCTCCCAAAAGCAAACAGCGGGAGCACCGACACCCCAAATTGGGCCCCTATGTCATCTGTTACGAGGAGAGGGCTTTAAAGGCCCATCCCAAGGCCCGCAATCAGCGCCCACTATTGATGCGCAAAGCCCTGATCTATCCCCGCACGGGCAATAAATTGCCACACATCAGCCTCTCCTTTCAGGTCTTGGCCCAAGACCTGCTTCCGCTTTTAAATTCTCTGAATACCCTGGTGGGCATTTAAATGCCGCGACTTGGCTTATTCTTCTGTCTTTTGGGCTTGTGGGGGGTGGCTTGGACCGCTTCTGCAGATGCTCTGTTCACTGCCGAACAGACCGAAATTCTCTCTGCCTTTTACGGCCCAGACAAGCTGGTCTTGCCCGGCTTAAAAGACTATCAGAAGGGCAGTATCAGTCTGATTCGCGATCACAAACACAGCACTTGGATGATTCGTCTGCAATTTAGCAAACGGGTGAAAATGGGGCCTCGCAATCTGGTTTACCTTCTGACGATCGAACACCATGCGGAGAGCCAGGCTGTGGAACGCGCGCATACCTGCCTTAGAAACCAAGCAAAAAGCCAGTTCGAACACCCCCAATGGGGGATTTTTGTGATCTGTTCAAGCCCACTTAAGCAAAACCAACTCACCTATGCCACTGTCTATCCTTTAAACGGGAATCGCCAAGACCATTTGCAGCTCAATTATACAGGCGAGCTGAAGGACCTCTTGGCTGTGATAAAATCACTGAAAACAGAGTTAGACCCATGAAACTTCGCTTCGGCTCGTTTTTCTTGCTCTGTGCTCTTTTTTGTTCGGGCCCGAGTCAGGCCAATGACGCAAATTGGAAAGAGATTTATACCCGATTTTATTCTGCTGACCAAATCGGTCTGATACGTTATCCCGATTACAAGCTGATCACCTCCCAATTGGTCTGGTTGCCCAAACAGGAGCAACCGAGTCTCTTTGTCAATTATCACCGGGCCGTTGCCTTTGTTGATCGGGGGGTTACTCTGCATTTTTCGGTCTTGCTCAAACACATGGCCCGCAGTCAGGTGGTCAAAGACAATTATCGCTGCCAAAAAGAGTTCAAACAAGAGAGTTACCGCCATCCACAGATTGGCGATTATGTGCTCTGTTACCAGGACAAAATCGCCAAAGCCTTTCCCAAAGCGGCCAATCAAACACCGATGCCTCATCGCACCGCTTTTGTCTATCCCCGCAAAGGCAATCATTTACCCCACCTCAGTTTGAACTTACATGGATTTAAAACCGACATTTTGCCTCTGCTGGAGTCTCTGCATACCCTTGCACGCTGATGAATGCTGAGGGTGTGTTAAACTTGGTGTAATTCTCTCCTATTCTCATTTACACTCTGGAAAGCTGCTTATGCGCATTATTCTCTACACCGGCAAGGGCGGTGTAGGCAAAACCACCCTGTCTGCCGCCACGGCACTGACTGCCGCCCGCCAAGGCTACCGCACCCTGATTATCAGTACCGATCCGGCCCACAGTCTGTCTGATTCCTTTGATCTGCAATTACAAAGTGAACCGACCCCGATCTGCGAAAATCTTTGGGGCCAAGAGATCAATGTGCTGCAAGACATTCACAAATACTGGGGTGAATTACAGACCTCTTTGAGTGCCTTGCTGGTCACCAAGGGCTTTGACAATGTCGTGGCGGACGAATTGGCAGTCATGCCCGGTATGGAAGAAGTGGCCAGCCTTTTACACGTGCATGAAAAGTCCGAGTCGGGGCTGTTTGATTTGATCATTCTCGACTGTGCCCCGACCGGAGAAACCATTCGCCTGATCAGCATGCCAGACATTATCGACTGGTATATCGAGAAGATGTTTTCGGTGTCCCTCAAAGGGGCTGGCATCTTTGAGCCTGTGCTCAAAACCGCTTTGGCCATTCCCGGACAGGCTGTTTTTAAAGCCATTCAAACCCTGTTTGGTGGGGTAACGGCGCTGCAGAGCACCCTGCTCGATCCGACTCAGACCTCGATTCGGGTGGTGCTCAATCCGGAAAAAATGGTGCTCAAAGAGGCCTTGCGTTCGTATACCTATTTCTCGCTCTTTGGCTACAATGTCGATTTGGTCATTCTCAATCGGATTGTGATGGAAACCGGCGACTCTGAATTGCTCAAAAGCATGCGCACAGTGCAAGCGGGGTATATCACCCAAGCCGAGACCTCGTTTACCCCTGTGCCCCTCAAACAAGTCCCGCTTTTTGCCGGCGAAATTGTGGGCATTGAAAATTTAGAGCGCATTGCCGAAGCGGCTTTCCCTGCCCAAGAAGACCCCACGGCGATCTATTTCCAGGAAAAAATCCAAGAAGTGCACAAAGAGGGCGATGAATACCTGCTCACCCGGCGTTTTCCGCCCTTTGAAATCAACCGCTTTGATCTGCGCAAAAAAGGCGATGAGCTGATTCTCACGATTGGCAATGTGCGCCGCTCGATTATTTTGCCCCAGACCTTGGCGCTCTTAGAGCCGATTGGTGCAGATTTTAGCAATGGCGAATTGCAGGTCAGGTTTCGCTGACGACACTGGCCCGCAAACGGGAAATGGTCTCGCGAATGGCCTCTTGTAAAACCCAACCTGCGACCGTTGGCAAAGGGGGGTGGGTCTGTTGAAACTGCTTGAGCAAATGCATGGCCTCCATGCGGGGAAAATAGTGCAGGACCTCAATCACCGTTCGTTTGATGCGCCAGTCTTCGCTCTGCTGCAAAAAGCGTTCAAAGGTCGGTAAGATCCACGCTTCACCCGTTTGGGCCAGGCTTTTGAGTGCCGTGCGCTGCAAAGCCAAGGGCCACTCGGGCAGGTTGCCGAGCACGTAGTTCAGGGCTGGGGTCTGTTGGCTCTGACAGAGGGCTTCCAAGGCTTTTTGGCGCTGTTCCAAATCTTCGACCCCTTCAAAAAAGGCCATCAGGGGGGCGACCACATTGGGATGGTGCAAAGCCCCCAAGGCACTTAAGACGGGCAAATTATGGGCTGCTGAGGCCTGTAATTGCAGGCGCTCGTTTAGGGTTTGAAAGGCATTCTGGGCTCCCATTTGACCCAGTGCCAAAAGACAGGCTTGGCGCAAAGGCTGATTGTGTTCGGCCTCCGCCGCGAGCAGACAGGTTTCCAAGGCGGGGGCCCAGGCCACTGCCCGCAAAAGTCCCAGGGCTTCAACGGCCGCCAAAACCAAGGGCGGCTGTTCAGACTGCAAAAGTGCGCCGATGGCAGGGGCTGCTTCTTGCTGTGCTGCGCGCACCAGCACCCGCAGCGCAGCCAATTGCAATTCGGGATCACTTTCTTGCAAAAAAGGCAAGAGGGGTTGCCAAGGTGTTTGGCTGTATTGGGCCTGGGCCAGGCTCTCCAATAAAACCAATTGCACAGGCCGGGGAGAGACGGGCAATAATTCCCAGAGATAGGCCTGCCCTTCGGGCACCCCACTCTGCAAAAGGGCGCGAATGAGCAATACGCGGGCCTGAACATGTTTACAGTCTTTGAGTGTCTGCAATAAATCACTGGCGTTGAGGCGGGCCAAGAGACGCACGACCTGTTTCTCCCGTTCAGGCCGGGCTTCGGCCCAGTTTAAAAGGGGCCCAATCAGGATGGCTCCTTGGTCTGAGAGCCAGTTTTCGATTTGTTCACTGAGCAGGGGATCTTCTAAAAGCCAGAGTCCCCAGAGGGGGTTGGCGGGTCGGGGCAAGGTCTGTAAACAGAGCAAAAACTGACGGCGGTTTTCGACCTGCACGTTTTCCCAAAGGGGGGGCTCCCAATGGCCACGGGCCGATTGTAAAATTGTACCAAGTAATTGCCTCCAGAGTGCCTGGGTGCCCCGAACCAAACCCAATTGCAACAATTCGGTTAGAATACGCTCTCCGCGCTGAGAGAGAATTTCAAGCGCCCAGGCCTGAAGCTCTGAGGTCTCCTGCGTGGCCATGCGCCAAAGTGTTTCGCAGCCTGAGTCCAAACGTACGAGTCCCAGGGCGGCTCGCTCTTGTAGATCTTGCTCGGGGTGGCCCAAAAATCCCAAAAGCAGCGAAAAACTGGCTTCCCAGGGATCAATTTGCAAGAGCAATTCCAGCACTTCGCGGATAAATGCGGTGTCTTGGCTGCGTTCCAGCTCTTTGAGTAAGATCGGTCCGAGCAAATTGCCAAAGCTGAGCAAATGATGGGTCAGGCGTTTGCGCAAGGGGGCCGTTTTGGCCTGTTTGAGCAGGCGCAAAGCCACGGGCAAACTGCCTGTCTGGGCGGTTCCCTCCAAAAAGAGCAACATATTTTCCCATTCACGGGGGTCCAACTCGCGCAAACTCAAATGCAAAAAATGGGGCAAGGCCTGTTCTGGCAAACGGCTAAACAAGGGCAATAATTGGATAAACAATTCTGGGGGGGATTTGAGAAAGTCTTCGAGGCGCTCCAAGGCGGTTGGGCTGCCATAGCGCGCCAAGAGCTGAAAGGCTTGCTCTTGCTCTGAGGGGGGCCGCTCTGGGGCCGCTTGATCGAGCAACATCTGTTCGAGTAAATTTTTGACTTCCAGGGGCGCTGATTCGGGCAGTTCCAAACATTGCAGTTTGAGACCCCAGCGCAAAACGGCCAAATACAAATTCTGGGCCTGGGCAGGGGCAATGCTCAAACAGGCCTGAATCAAATGCACCTGTTCGGGTCGGCCAAAGCGATAAATCTGATTTAGGCCCTGCAGCAGTCGTTGCTCCAAGCGTTCGCGCATCGGTTGCTCGGGTTCTTCGGCCAGCCAGCCTGCCAAGGCCTCCATTTCAGACGATTTTAAGGCCTCGACGGCCCGGTTGAGCAATTGGTTTAAATTGGTCTGAATGGTCTCTGCGGTTTCGAGCAAAACGGGCTGCAACTCGCTGGGGGTTTGGGGCAGACCCAGCAAATCGCGCAACTGTATCATCACGCGGTAAGAGGCTGAGTTGCTGAGAGTTTGCAAGACTTTGAGCACCACCGCCGATTGGGAATCACTCAACATACTCAGCAGGTGGTTTTCAACTTCTGCACTCCAGGGTTGGGCTCCCAAGGCCTCAACGGCGCGTTTGCGCACAAAATAATGGGGATGATTGAGACAGCCCACCAACCAGGATTGCAGTTCTGGATCCGCCAGTGGCCCCAGGGCCTGAATAATATTGGCGACCAAATCCCAGTCTTGGCTCTGCAAGAGTTTGAGTAAGTTTTCGCGCGCAGCGCTCTGTCCGGGCAATTGAAACAAGAGGGCTTTGAGGATGGGGGGCCGCAGTTCCCAACTGAGGGGATCCTGCAAAATGGTAAAAAACAGCTCAGGAATATCTCCGATCATCTTTTGCCCAATTGCCACCAAGAGGTCCAGGGCTGCCAAGCGAAGTTCAGGTTCTCCTTGATAGAGATATTGGCTGAGCACCTCAATCGCCTGTTCCGCATCGAGTTGAACCAATTGCTGCAGCAAGCGAATGGCTTTGTCGTTGCTCCAGGCCCTTTCAAGTTCTGCTTTTACACTTTCAAACCGCGTCACAGGCGCACACTTCCGATCGCAATTTCTTGTTTTTGGCTGTCGACATAAAGTGTGGCCCCTGAAAAGTCTTTTTCGAAGGTGCGGGCAAAACCCCCAATGCGAATGGTGACACCCGCATAGATATGATCGGTGATCACAATTTTGCCTTTAAAGTCGGGGGGCTTGAGCTGGGCCTCTTGTTCACCCAATTCGTAAACCTTGAGCAGGAGCTGTTCGCGCAGGGCCTCTAAGGCAGCCAAGAGTTCGCCCCCGGTTTTGCGTACCCGGGCGTAGATCAGGGCCTCTCCGACTTTTTCCAATTTCTGTCGGTAATACTCCAAGCGTTTTTTGAGACGGCCCTGCTGCATCTGCAAAATGGGATCGACCCCGACCTCTAAGACGGTGCGGGTATTGGACGCTGAACCGGCAATCCGGGCCTGAATGCGCTGTCCCGCTGTGACGGTGCCTCCAGCGATCTGGCCTTTGCCTGCCAAAAGCCCCACAATCACCTCTTGGCAGGAGCGCAAATGGCTGTGTATGACCATATCTGAGACCCGGATTGACTTAAACGCCAAGATTTGGCAATGTTCGACAAAGCGGCATTCCAGCATCTCTGCAGTCACAATTCGACTGTGGCGATTGCCCACCAGCCCCTGCCGGGCAACCAAATTGCCACCCGCTTTGATCCAGGCCGCTTCGACAGTGCCATCGACCCAAATATCCCCTTCGGCGTCGAGGGCATAGCCTTGGAGAATATTGCCATTGACCATGACGGTACCGGGAAAACGGATATCGCCGGTGCCAGGGCCAATCTCCGGCACTTGAAAGACCGGCTCGACATGGATGGTGTTGGAGCGCACCCGAATTCGCCCGGCAATACTGGCCTGGAGCAGATGGGGGTCATGGGGTGAAATCTCGGCCCCCCGACAGGGCCCAAAGGGCAAATCCAGCCCTTTGCGTTGGGGCACTTGGCGCTTGAGAATATTCAAGCCGGGTTTGCCCGGCAAAGGGGGATAGCGGCGCATCAAAGGTTTTCCCACCTCGACGGTGGTCATGATCTGCAAATTGTGAAAGTCAACGCGCTGGTCCTCGCGCAAAAACGGGGAGCCCGGCTGCAGGGGCTCTGCCACCAGGGCTTCAAAGCGGGCATCTTCGCCGTCTTCGGGCAATTCTCCCTGGGCAATTAAAACCCGCATGGGCGCGCTGGCTTTTAAGAGCTGCTCCAAGACCTCGGGCAAGACCCCAAAACTGATCTTTTGCTCCCGCAGCAAAAATATCAGGTCGTCCAGTTCAGGTTTGCGCCCGCCATAAGCGGGGGTTAGACTCAACCAGGCATTCATTTTGTCTTTGCTGATCTCCAGCGAGAGTACACAGTCTCTGGCCTCAGCTACGGCCTGCAATTGGGGGCGCTCGGGGTGGCTATTGACCAACTCGAAAAGGCCTTGCCAGGCCTCTTCTAAGAAATAATAATCGAGAAAATCACAGGCTTCAAACAGATCCCGCAGGTCAGCCCCGCTGGGGAATTTTTCTCCCTGCAAAGGCTCCCAACGGGCCACCACCGTTTTGCCAAGACGCTCAAATGTCAGCGGCACAAGCGGTGGCCAACCGTGTCTTAAGGCTGAGCCGGGGTGGATCGTTCAGTGGGGGGCTCCAAGACTTCTTCTTTGGAGCCCTCTGACTCACCCAGCATTTTGGCCAAAAGTTCAAAATCGATTTGTTCCATGTCGACATCGATCAGAAAAAGGCCTTCTGCGCCGCCATCTTTATAAGCGCCCCCTGCCACCATCGATTTAAAGGCACTCAGGGTGGGCAAGAGGGATTTGACCTCTTCGTCTTCACCCATGAAGAGTTTGACCAAACCGACGATTTTGCCCAGATCGACAAAGAACGTGCCCGCATCTTCTTTGAGGGCGTATTTCTCGCGCAAGGCCGTGAAATAGTTGTTGTCGAGCAAACTGGCGTTGGCAGACAGGGCATAATCAATCGACGCTTTGAGGGCTTCCATATTGCTGCCAAAGAACCACAGGTTGTTGACGTGGGTGTAACCGGCCTGAATGCCCATTTCTTTCTTGAGCCCCTCAGCAGTGGGGGTCAAATTGGACATATACAGCGGGGCTCCCCGATAACGGGCCTGGGGCGATTTGGGGAAGGTAATGGTGCTGGCCTGTTTCTTTTTGGTTTTGCTGCCTTCTTCAGGCTGCAAGGCCGCAAAGTCTAGGAGTAGCTTTTGATTCAGGGTTTTTAAAAACTGTTCGTTGTTTTTTACGCCCAAATAGATCACGGCATGGGGCGGTTGGGTCACGGTTTTGAGGTTTTCGGGGTAAAATAAACTCATGCCAACGCGTCCATCGCTGTGGGCCAAAATGTCCTTGTCCATGTCGAGATGGGTCAGCGATTTAAATCCTTTAAATACCAACTCATCGATCATTTCTTTGGCTTCGGGTTGATCCCTCAAGAATAGCTTGAGACCGGAAGGAATCAGGTGAAAGCCCTGGGCTGCGGCAAAGAACAGCGGACGCTCTGGGGCTGCCCGCAAAACCGTGCTGAGCGGGGCCTTGGGATTGACGATCGCATTTTCGATCTCACGCAGGTATTTTTTTTCCGGGCTGTCGGCGCCCTCTTTGTGAAAAGTGGTAAACGATTTAAAGCGCAAACCGCGTGAATTGAGGTCGAGGCCCAGCCCAAAGCTGTTGTAAAGCGCGAAGGACTTTTTGATCTCTTTCATGGCCGCTTCAGACTCAGCATCCGACATATCGGGAATCATAGACAAATAGGTGTCCAGATTGCGGGGGTTCATATAAAACCAGACTTTTTCACTGCGCAATGACTTGAGCGTGTTGGCAAAAGCGGCATCTTGGAGAATGGTCTGGTTGGATTGAGCGGTATCAATCGCCTCTTGGATCAGCGTTTGATTGCCAAAGAGCAAGGTATTGCCGGAGAGGGCCATATAAATATCGCTCGTGGTCTCGCCTTTGTTGGCCACACCATAGACCTGAATGCCTTTGTAGCTCGATTCCAACAGGGTGCGCTCTATTTCTTTGTCTTTGTTTACCGCGGCTTTGAGTTTGTCGAGCACGGGTTGAAATTGGGCCGGATTACTGAGGTCGACGGCAATCAGGGCGGGGAAGTCTTTTTTGCTGACACTTTTGCCATAAATGGCGGCAGAAATATGGCTGCCAAAGAGCGGCAGCAGATCTTTTTCGGCATCAATGCCCATTTCTTTGCCAAAGGCGGGCAGAATTTCTTTGAGCAGGTTCTCGTGCATGTCCGAAAAAGGTTTGCGTTTGAGAAAATAATCCCAGTCTTTTTGATCGGTACTGACGGCGACAAAGGCATCTGCGCCTGATGGGGTATGGCGGAGGTTGTCGTCCAGGCTGGCCCAGGCGGGAGTCAACCAAAGTGTCGCGGCAGCGAGGGTGCCCAGCAGGGATGCGGTCAGCAATTTGTATTTCATTCCAAAGCTCCTTGTTACTTCTCAGACAGACATCAGTATAGCCTGTTTGGGGAGCGAAGAATACCACCCCAAAACAGGGGGAGTGGTTGGATATAAATTAACCATAGAATAATCTATTGTTAATTAAAAATTAACTTTAATTTGTGCTTTGCCCACAAGGAAAGTTAAGTTCGGTTCTATAAAAAATTAAATAAAGTTTAAATTCAAGTGCAAATTAATTTTTGGGGAAGGACACCCGTTTATGATATTCTCCCGTTCATGTTTGGCTTTGGCCCTTTTAACCACCACCTTTTTAACCGCCTGTGGCTCTGTTTCGAGCCCTGTGGCTACTCAGACCAGCCTCAACACCGCCCTCACTGTTGACAGCTCCCTTCGACCCAACTCAGGGAACGACCTTCGGCAAAACTCAGGGAGCAAGGAAACAGTGACTCGCAGTGCTGCAACCACAACAGTAAAACAAACCACCCCCAAGCAGACCATCGAACTTAAACCCGTCTCCAAAGAAACCGTTCAGGCCCAAGCCCAGCTCAGAAAAGCCGCCAGCACCGCCCCCAAACAAGAGAGCAGCACCGAAGCCAGCCCCTATAGCCCCGACGAAGTGGCTGCCTTAAAAGAACTCGAAGCCTCTCTGGCCGACGAATTACAAGCGGAAGATCAGATGCAGGCCAGCACCCAAGACTTTGGTTTAAAATCTGCCCAACAGGGCAAAGATATCGACATCGAAATGTTTCTCTACAATCCCAAATACAGCAAAAGCGCCAAATTTTGGGGCATTAAAAACGCCAACGACCTGCTGATGGCGGGCCGTTCTCCCCTGCGTCGCTGGTTGCTCAAACGCAAACTCGAAGGGCTCTGGGCCCCCGGTGGGTTTGAACAACAAATTCTGTTCTGGGTCGAACAGGCCGACTTGCTCCGCATCACCGGCGTCAGTCGTGATGATGCTTGGCTCTTGGTTGCCAATGGCATTACCAGTGTGCCCGATTTGGCCCGCCGCAATATCGTTGAACTGGCAGCCATGAAGCTCTCGATCAGTATTCTGGCCTTGCAATATGGCATGGACGTGCCCAGCCTGGACGACCTCAAGGCCTGGACCGAAGAAGCCAAAACCCTGCAACCCGTCATTTATTAAGAAGCAAATAGAGAGAGAAATAAAACATGTCGATGCGTGTTGAAACAGCACCTTCTGTCACCGTTCTGCGTACCCTGCAAAAGCCCGAATCTGCCGGCCCCGTGCGTTCTGCCAAAGCGGCAACTGCCACTCTGCCTGCACCTGCGGCCCTCGGTACGGATCAGCTCAAACTCTCGACCCCTCGCCCGGTTGGCACCCAGCCCATCAAACTGGTTGAACAAGAGACACAGGCCCTGAAACTGGGTGTGGCTCAGTCTCCCACTTCTGTTGCCAAAGTCGGGCCCACGGTGCCGGTTCAGCCGCTCTCTCTGGTTGAGCCCGCCAGTCAAGCCCCTGCCAAACCCTCTCTCTCTCAAAATGGCCTGCAGACTTGGCAGGATTATGAATCCATTTTTAAATGGGTCGAAAAAGTCACCGGCAAACCGATTGCCTATCAAACCCCCGAAGCCCAACACGCCTATATTCAGGCGATTCAGGGCAAACCCCAAGAGGCCTACGATCCCCAGGGCTTTCTGGCAGGCATTGGCGTCAAAAACGTCAAAACCTATGGCCGGGATGACAAAGGCGTGCACAAATTGGTCACGACCATCGACTATACCCCCAATAGCACCCATGTTTCCAAGCCTTTGCAGGTCTTTCAAAAAGTGGCTTTCTGGTTTTTTAAACACTTTCCCAAGGCCTTTGGCTGGGTGGCCAATAAAGTCGACAACCTCTATTTTGTCAAAAAAGACATGAAGGCCCAAACCTGGATCAAGACCCCTGTACCCCAGCCCCCAATTGCCATGACGGATCCCCTGATTCCCAAAGACTTGCTCAAACAGGTCTATGCGGGCACCCAGAGTATGAAAGCCATGAGCGCGGGTTGGCAAGTGAGTACCAGCACCCTCTTTGACAAACACTTCTTAAACGCACCCCAGGCTGATCTCTCGGGGCTGTTTGAAGACGATTTTCACATGGGTGTGCCCGACAGCCATGATGATCACACGGGTGAACAACATTACGGCTCTTATGCCATAGCCAAACAACTCGGTTTTAGCGATGAACAGGCCCGCCGGATTGGCACCGCCAATTTTGACATGGACCTCAACAATACCGCTTATGGCAATTCTGATGCCTTCCCCAATGGCATTCCCAGCAAACACTTTGACCTCAACAAAGACAAACCGGGCCAACAGGATACCCGCTTTATCTGGGCCCAACGCCACCTCGACGCCGCTGTGGAACTGGCCAAACGCGGCCATTTTGAACAGGCTGAAAAAGAGCTGGGTTATGGCTTGCACGGTGTTCAAGACGCCTTTGCCCATGGCCATATCAATATTTCTTCCCATGCAGTTACCGGAGAAATCCCCGATGCGGTAAAATACAATCCCGTGGCGGCTTATGAAGCTACCTTGGCGACGATTGGCTATTTACATGCCTATATCACCCGCGTAATGGCTTGATAATTTAAAACCGATTGAAATGAAACGTATCGCCGCTGATCTCTTCTCAGTGATTGTGATGGGCATTGGTATTATTGCCCTGTCTTTGGCCTGTCTGCTCTTTTGGTTCTTGGGGCAGTCCAATTCATCCAAGCCCCAGGCCCTGTTGCAGCGCTTAAAAAGCCTGCACCATCTCGAAGTTTTACAGGCCCAATTGGTGGGCACCCAGGTCTTTCGCGAAGGCAGCCGCATTCCCTTTGGCAATCACGAAGTGGTGGTCTTGGCGCGGGGCCGGGCTGTCTATGGCGTGGACCTCTCCCAAGCCACCATGAGTCTCTCTGGCCGTCAAATGCGTGTAGAATTGCCCCGGATTGAAGTTTTACACGTGATTCTCAATCCCGACACGATTGACTTTGCCGCTCCCCGCAAGGCCTGGTTGGCCTCTCAAGAGGAGTTCGAAATCTTTCGCCAGCGCGCAGCCTCTCAGATGCAAACAGATCTCAATCAACAGGCCCGCTCAGCTGAGCTGATGGCAGAAGCTGAAAAGCAGGCCCAAATGTGGTTGCGCTCCTGGTTGGCAACGTTGGGCCAAAGAGATGCCCAGATCAGTTTTAAATACAGCCAGCAAAAAGGTACTGCCAGCGCGACTGAGACGTCCGCGATTGAAGTGCCCGTCGAAACGCCTTAAAACAGCCTTAGCCTTTTTTGAGACCCCGGCCACTTTGCCCTGTACGTTTGAGCAAGAGGGGTTTGAGAAAGGTGCGGATTTTGGCCGTCACTTCGGCACTTTCAGTCAGACATTCAAACCAAGCTTGTAAAATGGCCTGGGCTTCAGGGGGATGCGCTTGGGGATCGGGGTAAATTTCAGTCAAGACCTGTTGGCAGACGTTGATCGCGTAAAGGGCCCGCTCCAAATGCAAATCCCCAAAGACAAACCAAGTGGCCTGGGTTTGGTAAAAGGCCAGCACTTCCCAGGCATCGGGAATTTGCCCTTGAAGATGTGAATGTAATTCCAATTGCTGATTCAGCAGGGCCCGAAAAGCCGTCTGTGTGGCTTGATCCACAGGGGTTTGGCGCAAAAGCAAATACCCTGCGTAGACATAGCGCAAAATTCGCCAATCGGGATGGGCCGCCAATTGGGTTTCGACAAAGGGAAAATGGTCTTCGGGACACCAAATACAGAGGTATTGTGAAATCAGCAGGGCCAAGGGCTGATGATCGGGATAAACCGCCAAAAGGGCCTGCATCGCAGCGAGGTATTTGCTGGATTTGCGCCCATATTCCACGATTTGCTGAAAGGCGCGAAAGGTTCGCAATTCTTCGGGCTGAAGCATGGCCAAAGCATCGTTTTCAGGCGTGGCGGGTCGCCAGCTAAAGACTTCAGGCAAAGGCAAACCATCATCGAGTTTGGCCAGTTCTTGGGCAAACTCGGGCAATTCAAAACCCGTAAACAAAAGCCGGATCATTTGCTCGGGCAGCATCGGCGCGCCCCCCCATTCAGGCAATTCGTCGCCGTGATCCTGGGTGGGAGGCAAATCGCCGCCTTGCAAAGCATAGGCTTTGGAGAGCTGATCGTAGAGGTCTGTCATCATTTGCTCCTCATCTTTAAACACCCTGGCGAAAACACCTGTGAGTCTGGTATCAGTTTACCGATAATTAGCCTCCAGGCACAGGCGATGATCTCACGAAAGAGGAAATCAATCAGATCAGGGGCTATTCCATCCGTTTGATATCCCGGTATTTGCCTTGGGTTTTAAGGGTGATGGTCAGCGGGGTGGTGGTGCGATTGCGCCAGTACCAACCGTGATTGCCCGTAAACTTTGCGACGATCATCCCTTCGTCTGCTATTTTGGCCCCTTTGCCATAGCTGTGATAGTCAATGTTCAGTTCCTTGGAATCACCGTGGGTATCAAAGGTCGTCTGGCCTGTGCTGTTCCAGGTATAGTTCACCTTTTCGTCTTTGTCCAGAGTGACTTTGATCTCCGTTGCCTGATCGGGTGCGAGTGTCACGCTCATTTCATCCTTGCGCTCCGACACTGCATTTGCTGGGGGCTGGCTAGACTCTGCTGCAGGCGTGTTTGCGGTGACGGTCTCTTCTCTGTGCTGAGCGCCTTTGGCTGCTTCCTGAGCCAAGGACTGTTTGATCCTGCCCATTTCGGTCAGGCCCAGCAACGTGCCCACCCCCGTGGGATCCCGGCCAAATTCAGCGGGCAAAACCACTGTTACCATCAATGTTGTCGCCACAGCCAAGGCAATTCCGCTGGAATGGATTAATTGTTTGAGGCTGGGCAGTTCATCTTGCATCGGTATATTTGACATATATTCTCCTTCAATCAGTTGTTCAATCTGTGCTTGAGTCAGTGACTACAGCACGGATTGCGAAAAATACCAACCTGTCAGCTGGTATTGCATCAGCAGCAAGCCTGCACTCAGAATTACGCCATTGGCAAGATAGGCATAGCGCCCAAAGCTGGCCGTTCGTCGCCAATAGCCCATCAGGATCAAAATGGCGCCGAGCGCCAGCAATTGCCCCATTTCGACACCGACATTAAAAGCCAGCAGATTGGGCAAAAGGCCCTCCGGCGAAAGTCCGTATTCCTGAATCTTGGTTGCCAGGCCAAAGCCGTGAAACAAACCAAAAATCAGGGTTGCAGCCTTGGTGTTGGGCTGAAAACCCAATACCCGTTGAAAAGCCCCCATATTGTCGAGGGCTTTATACGCAACTGAGAGGCCAATGATGGCATCAATCAAATAGCCACTGACATGGGTGTCAAAATAAACCCCCGCCAACATCGTCGTGGAGTGCCCAATGGCAAACAGGCTGACGTAGATGCCGATATCTTTCATGCGGTAGAGAAAAAAGATCACCCCCAGCAAAAATAGAATATGGTCATAACCTGTCACCATATGTTTGGCCCCCAGGTAAACAAAGGGCAAAAGATGGGCTCCGGTGATTTCTTGGATATAGCCTTTGTCTCCAGCGGTGACACCATGAGCGAAGACCGGGCCAATCCAGAGCAGTTGCAGCAAGGCAAAAACGAGCAGCGAAGACTTCTTCACAAATACACATCCTTTCATGGGCCGTTATAAAGCAATCCCAAAACGTTTGAGTCCAAGCACCATCAGGGTATAAAGCCCAATGGTGAGCAAGCAGCCCAGACCCAGGGCCAGCGCAAAAGACAGGCCTTTGCGCAGCAGCCAGGGCATCAGCAGAAACATGGGCAACGAAGGCAGCACAAACCAAAAAGTAGCCATGGCATGGGTTGCGAGCAACTCTTTATCACGGGTATCGAAATAGAGCCAGATCATTCCCAGCACAGAGAGCAGCGGCAGCGAAGCGATTAGCCCCCCCAAGGTGGGAAATTTTTTTGAGACTTCGCTGATCAAAACGATCAGCAGGGCTGAGACAGCCACTTTAATGGCGAAGATCATCACGCACCTCCACTTGCTCAGTGGCTGTTTCGGGCAAAAGCACCTGCGTCAGGGCCAAGACCTCAACCACCGCCAGCAAACGCTGGCCCTGGGCTGCGATGAGCCGACGGCGGAGAAGGTCTCGGTTCTGGGACGCCATCAATAGCTCAAGAGAACCTGTTTTGCCACTTTCAAAGGATTTTAAGGCTGCCTCACGCTGTGATTCGCTCAGACTAACCTGAGCTTTGAGTATTTCAATCAGCTGAAGCTGACCCTGGGCCTGATCGTAAGCCTTGCGCAACTGTGCGCGCAGACCACTTGCCTCAAACTCGCGCTCTTTGTTCCAGCTTGCCTTGCGCAGTTGGGCTTCTTCGATATTGCCTTGGTTGCGATCAGACAGGGCCAACGGTATCCCCAGCGACAAAACCAGCCCCCAATCCAAAGAGGGGTGATAGCGCAACCCGCCAGACAGATTCAGATCGGGCACGGTCTGAGCCTGAGCCGCATCAAGCGCCAGCTCGCGCTGCTGGCTTTCGATTTGCCAACGGGCCAGCTTGGGATGGTTTTGCAGCCCCTGCTCCAGGCTGTGATACGGCCCCCAGCCCGTCAGTGGCAGTGGGCCTGCCAGCTGGGTAAAGTCGCTTTCAGAAGCCCCCCAGAGAGCCGCCAGATCTTGGCGGTGGGCCTGGGCTTCTAGCGACAGCTCCAGGGCTTCAGCCTCAAAGCTTTTGACCATACTCGCGCTCTGTAAGAGCACAGCCGGTGCCAAACGGCCTGCCCGAACCGACTTGGAGAGCAGCTCATGCTGGGCATGGGCATTCTCCCCCAGTTCATTCACCAGAAGGCGTTGGGCTTCTACATTTAAGAGGCGAACATAGCTGCGATAGACCTCCGCACCCAGATTTTGAAGCTGCAAGCGGTAATCCCAATCCGCCAATTGCTGCTGAATTTGGGCCAAGCGGGTGCGGTATTCGATTTTATTGCCCAAAACCAAGGTCTGAGCGAGGCCTAAGGTAAATTGGCTAAAACGATCTTGGGTAAAAGCCGCCGAACCGACAAAATCCTCATTCACAAGTGATAACTCGGGGTTCGGCCCCAGTCCTGCCTGGGTGATGCGGGCCTGCCAGAGTATGCGTTCCTGACGCAGACGCCAGAGGGCTGGATTGTCCCGATAGACCCGCTTCAAGGCACTCTCAAGCGTCAGCTGGGATGCCGTCTCCTGGGCCTGAGCAGGAGGTGTTAATCTGCCTGGTATCAGCAATGCGGTAAACAGGCATAGCAAAGCAACAATACGTTTAGGGCTCATCTTGATTATTCTCCTCTCTGTGCGTCTCTTGCTCCGTCTCTAAATCTGGTTTTTCAGGAAAGCTTAAGACTCCAGCAGCAACAGGTTTCAAGTCATCTGATTTGCCGTGAACCAAACTGTAAAGCACCGGCAGCACAAAGAGCGTCAGCAGTGTCGAGGAAAGAATCCCGCCGATCACAACCGTTGCCAGTGGCCGCTGGACTTCTGAACCTGTGCCTGTTGCCAAAGCCATGGGCACAAAACCCAGCGAGGCCACCAGCGCCGTCATGAGTACCGGCCTGAGCCGCGTCAGGGCACCGTTTAGAATCGCTGGTTGCAGGGATTCTCCCGCTTGGCGCAAGCTGTTGATAAACGAGATCATCACCAGACCGTTGAGCACAGCCACCCCCGAGAGGGCAATAAACCCGACCGCAGCGGTAATGGAGAGCGGAATTCCCCGCAGAAACAGCAGCAATACGCCTCCGGTCAACGCCAAAGGCACGCCACTGAAGACAATCAGGGAATCTTTCACACTCTTGAGCGTGGTGTAGAGCAGGGCCAGAATCAGGAGCAAGGCCAGCGGAACAACGATCTGCAGACGCTGTGTGGCTGAGACCAATTGTTGAAATTGCCCGCCCCACTCAATCCAATAGCCCGTGGGCACAGTGACCTGGGCACTGACGGCGGCCTGGGCCTCGTTGACAAAGGACATCAAGTCCCGCCCCCGGATATTGGCTGTCACCACCACCCGGCGTTTGCCGTTCTCGCGGTTGACCATATTGCGGCCTGAGACAAGCTCAAAATCTGCCAGGGTTGAAAGGGGAACATATCGCCCCTTTTCGCCGGGCAAAGGCACAGGCAACTCACGTAAGAGGGCCCGGTTGGTGCGCAGCTTTTCTGGCAGGCGCACGACCAACTCGAAACGGCGGTCACCCTCAAAGAGATAACCCGCTCCTTTGCCACCGGTGGCCACTTCAAGCATTTCCTGGACCTCCTGCACGTCAAGGCCGTAGCGTGACAGGGCCTCGCGCTTGATCTGCAGGGTCATCACTGGCAGTCCCGTGGCCTGCTCAACCTTCACGTCTGCGGCCCCTGGAATGGATTCAATGGTTTTGGCAACAGCTTCAGCCTGTTCCAACAGGACTTCCAGATCATCGCCAAAGACTTTGATGCCCAGATCGCTGCGCACACCTGCAATCAGCTCGTTAAAGCGCATTTCAATCGGCTGGGTAAATTCGTAATTATTTCCCATGACTTCGTGGGCCTTGGCTTCCAGCTTTTTGACCAGTTCAACCTTGGGCAGCGCTGGATTGGGCCATTCTTCACGCGGTTTGATGATCAGCATCATATCTGCCACACTCGGCGGCATCGGGTCGGTGGCGATTTCGGCGGTGCCGATCTTGGCAAAGACGGTTTTGACCTCCGGCACCTCCTTGATTTTGCCTTCAAGGGCATGTTGCATATGAATCGCCTGGGTCAGACTTGTTCCGGGTATCCGCAGGGCATGCATGGCCACGTCCCCTTCATCCAGACTGGGAATAAACTCCGCCCCCATTTTCGAGGCCAGCAAACCGCTGAGCGCTACCAAGACCCCCGCAGCGAGCAGAACCGGCAGCTTGAAGTTCAGCACCATCTGCAAGGATGGTTCATAGATGCGCTTGGCACCTGCCATCAGCCAGTTTTCTTTTTCAGACACTTTGCCTGTAACCAGCAGCGCGACAGCAGCGGGTACAATTGTCATGCTCAGGAGCATGGCTGCAGCCAGCGCCATCACCACAGTCAGGGCCATGGGGATAAACATCTTGCCTTCAACCCCGGTCAGGGTCAGTATGGGCAGATAGACAATCATGATGATTAACTCGCCAAAAAGCAGCGCCTGACGGGCTTCTTTGGCGGCAGCAAAGACGACTTCGCGGCGCTCTTCTCCTGTTAATACCCGGCCCAAGCGGTGCTGGGCCTGTGCCAAATGGCGCAGGCAGTTTTCGACAATGACCACCGAACCATCGACAATAATGCCAAAATCCAAGGCCCCCAAACTCATCAGGTTGGCACTGAGTTTGCTGGCCACCATGCCACTGAGGGTCAGACACATTGCCAGTGGAATCACCATTGCCGTAATCAGGGCCGCCCGAAAATTGCCCAAAAACAGAAACAGGATCACAATCACCAGCAAGGCACCCTCAATCAGGTTCTCTTTTACCGTTTCGATGGTGCGGTCCACCAACACGGTGCGGTTATAGACTGGGTTGGCTTTGACTCCTTTGGGCAGGCCTTTATTGACTTCTTCAAGACGTTCACTCACGGCCTCTGAAACTGTGCGGCTGTTTTCTCCGATCAGCATAAAGACCGTTCCCAGCACAACTTCGCGCCCATCTTGGGTTGCGGCTCCGGTCCGCAGTTCTGTGCCTTGCTGGATTTGGGCCACATCACCCAATTGCACGGAAGCGCCTTGTGTGGTTTTGACGCGAATGGCCTCGATTTCGGCCATACTTCGCACCTGGCCGGGTGAGCGCAACAGATACTGCTCGCCATTGTGCTCAATATAACCGGCTCCGGCATTGCGGTTATTGCGTTCGAGTGCCGCGAGCAGATCCCGGAAGGTCAAATTATAGGCCATCAGCTTGGTGGGATCTGGCAGAATGTGGTATTGGCGCAGATCTCCCCCGATGGTGTTGACCTCCGTGACACCGGGCACGCGTCTGAGTTGAGGTTTGATCACCCAGTCCTGAAGGGTGCGCAGATCGGCTGGCGTATAAGGACGCCCTTCGGGGGTCAATGCCTTGGGATCGGCATCAATGGTCCAGAGAAAGATCTCTCCCAGCCCTGTGGCAATGGGGCCCATCTCCGGGGTGATATCGGGTGGCAACTGGCCTTTTGCCTGTTGCAGCCGTTCATTCACCAATTGGCGCGCAAAGTAGATCGAGGTACCATCCTGAAAAATAACCGTGACCTGTGACAGCCCATAACGCGACACGGAACGGGAGGTTTCAAGATGTGGCAAACCAGCCATCACATTCTCAATCGGGAAGGTGATACGCTGCTCGACTTCCAGGGGGGAGTAGCCCAGGGCTTCGGTATTGATCTGGACCTGAACATTGGTAATATCCGGCACAGCATCAATCGGAACCCGTGTAAAGCTGAAGGCCCCCAGCAGCAGAATCAGGACCACAGAGGCCAACATGGCCCAACGAAAACGCAAAGAAAATTTAAGCAGAGCTTCAAACATATTCTGGGCCTGCCTTTAATGATCGTGTGTGGCGGCTTTTTTGCCGATTTCAGCTTTGATAATAAAGCTATTGGTCGCAGCATAGGGTTGCCCCGGTTTGATACCTTCTTTGACCTCAACCCAATCTGCACTCTCTTGTCCCAGTTCAAGCGGGCGGATTTCATAGGTATCCCCAAATTGGGCATAGACAACCGTCCAGTCGTTGTAGCTTTGCAGCGCCGACTTTGCAACGGCCAAAGGCACTCTGCGGGCATCAGTTGTGACCTCAACATTGACAAACATACCCGGTCGCCAAAAGCCATCCGGGTTGTCAATATGCACCTCAGCTTCCCCTCGGCGGGTTTCGGTATTGATGGATGGGCTGGTGTGGGCAATGATGCCATGGGCTTTCCGCAGGCCGTTTTGAGAGAGCACGCGCACGCTCTGACCCGTACGAATCAGGCCCAATTGTGCATCGGGTACTTGTAGCTCTACCCAGACAACGGCCAGATTGGCGACCACAAAGACAGGCTCTTCGCCGCTGACGGCCTCGCCAATTGCCAGATGTTTTTCGCTGACAACACCATTGATGGGTGAACGCAGTTCATAGCGGGCTGTTGCTGCATTGCTGCCCGTGACAGGCACCTGAAGTACCTGCAATTTCTGCTCAAGGGCACTCTGCTCGGCCAGGGCGGACTGGTAATCCTGACGCTTGAGTAAGAGGCTGCTGTCGCGTTGCCAAAGCGCTTCTTCGATTGCGGCCAGATAGCGAGACAAGGCATTATCGTATTCGGTTTGGGCCGTTTGAAAGGCTTCTGTGCTGGCGATCTTGTCTTGCTGCAACTGCCGTTCACGCTTGAGCGTTTGGAGCGCCAGACGCAAATCGGCAAATGCAGACATCAGCACAGATTTATTCTCACCAATCGGCGACTGCATCATTTCGCGGTGAATCCCTTCTGGATCACGGCCTTGACGCAGCAAGCTGACCAGTTTGCGGGTATTGCCTGTCAATTTTTCTTCGCGGTTGAGCACAATTCGGGCACGGGCGGTTTTCTGGGCGACCAATTGCCGCTCCAGACGCAAATCTGCCAGCTCGCGGCTGTGAATCACAGCCAGCAGCTCTCCACGGGCGACGCGCTCCCCGACGTGTTTATAGACCTCTACCGCTCGCCCGGTAATCGGCGGGGTAATGTGTACGTATTTGTCCTGATCAAGTTCAATCTGGCCGGGAATACTCATTTGGCTTGTTAAAATCTGAGGGCCGGCTTTGAGAATTTGAATTTCTGAACGCTTGAGCAAATCCGCTGGAATTGACAGGCGGCCCTCTTCTTGGTTGAATGTCCACTCATACTGTTGCCCTTTGTACTCAGCCTGAAAGACCACCTTAAACGAATGGGGCTCATAGATTGCCTGTTCGCTCAGCAAATAGTCTTTTTCTTTGCGGTAGGTAATGGTATCTGTTTTGCCCAAGCGATAGACCTGGGTGCTCAATTTGACTTCATCGACAGAAACCGATTTACCCGCTCGCCAAAACCAGATATGAAATTCAGGCGGAATGTCGGTTTCGTAGATTTGAACCTCAATGGTCAGATCTTTGTCGGTGAACATGCGACCTGTATGCGGCCCACGGGGTGTCGCCGGTGCGGCAGCTTCCGTGCCATGGCCGCCAGAGGCCGCCTGGGTCGGCTCGTAAATCACAATTAGAAAGCCAGTCAATAAGCCAATGATCACAATCATCAGCGAGAGTAAATAATGTTTTTTCAGCACAACAGGGTCCTTTCTTAATTCGGGTGAATGACAAGGCATGCCAAAGGCAGCCGAGAAAGGACGGCTTTAAATCAGAAGAATGGTACTTGTTAAAATACGCTGAATTTGTTCTGGTGGGGGCTGGGGCTCAGCGGCGGCCCAAGCAAGGGCCAGTTTAAGCGGGGGGAGGGGAAAGACAATGCGCAAGGGCAAAGAGGCCAAGAGCGAGGCCAGCCGCATTGAAAGCAGATCCTGGGCTTCCGTGATAGATGGACAGGTATAAGCAGAGGGGTGATCGATGCCCAGATGTTTGTGCGACAGAGGCTCTTCTGAATGCCCATCTGGGTCATCATGTGAGGTCTGTACATGTATAAGGTGATCCGCCAAACTCAGGTGTTGATCATGCTCTTGGTCCAATAGCAGCTCGGCAAAACCACTTTGATGTGAAATCAACACATGAAAGAACATACCCAAAAGGAGCAACCAACCAAGATAATAATGACGGAGCGGCTTTTTTCGCATGTTCCATGATAACATATCACAGGAAACCCGCTCAACGGCAGAACCGAGAGGAAAAGTATGAATCGACGCCATATGTTGAAAGTATTGGGGGGTGGGGCTTTGGCTTTGACAGGTTTAGAGTCTCTGCGACAGCTACCTGCTTTGGCTGAGGTCGCCAAAACACCTACGCCGGCACTCACGGGGTCTCCGGGTCTGCTGCCCTTGTCGTTTGAACCCACACGTCTGTCTGGTTTATCTGCTCGCTTATTAACTTCACACCATCAAAACAATTATGGCGGAGCCGTCAAGCGCTTGGGCCAAATCCACAGCCAGCTTCAGGCGCTGCCAGCAACAGCTGCGCCGTTTCAGGTCGGGGCCCTCAAGCGCGAAGAGCTGATTGCCACCAATTCGATCTTGCTGCATGAGCGGTATTTCGAGCAATTGGGGGCCTTTCATGGGCCTGACGGTCTCTTGCTCAAGGCCTTGGAAATTCAATTTGGTGGGTTTACAGACTGGTTGCTGAGCTTTAAACATTTGGCTCTGTCTCTGGCTGGCGGCTCAGGTTGGGCCCTGCTTTATCACCACCCCGTCCTGGGACGCTTTCAGACAGTGGCAGCCACAGAACACAGCGTGGGTTTGGCGGGTGGGCAGATTCTGCTGGCGCTGGATATGTATGAACATGCCTACCATCTCGATTTTGGTGCAGATGCCAAAAGTTATATCGAGGCCTTCTTTCACCATCTCGACTGGCGGGTGGTGGCTCACCGCTATCAGAAGGCGTTGGTAATTGCAGATTTGCTCAAGTCACCCAGTGCAGCTGTTGGTCTCCAGAGCAGTTCTTAGTTGTGTTAGCATGGGTCTGTAAATTCTGACTCAAACGGGCCCATATGTTCATTTCCGAAATCCTGATTATTCTGGCGCTGATTCTGCTCAATGGCCTCTTTGCCATGGCTGAAATTGCGATTGTCTCAGCCCGCAAAATCCGGCTCGAAGCAGCGGCCAATGACGGTGATCGCGGGGCTGAATGGGCGCTTAAATTGGCCCAAAGCCCCAATCGCCTGCTTTCAACCGTCCAGATTGGCATCACCCTGATCGGCATTATCACGGGGGTCTTTAGCGGTGCTGAGATAGCCCAAAAGCTCACCGCTTATTTCAACACCTTTCCGTTTTTGCAGCCTTACAGTCTCTCGCTGGGGCTGGCGGTGGTGATCATGGTAATCACCTTCTTTTCCCTGATTCTGGGTGAACTCGTGCCCAAACGTCTGGCCCTGGCCCACCCGGAGCGCATTGCCAAAGTGATGGCCCGGCCCATGCACCTGCTCTCGCAGTGGGCCACGCCCCTGGTCTGGCTGCTGAGCAGCACCACCGACCTGATTCTCAGCCTGCTGCGTGTGCCCCCCAACCGCGAGGCCCTGGTCACCGAAGAGGAGATCACCGCCCTGATTGCGGAAGGGGCCACCACGGGGGTGATCGATGAAATTGAAGAAGAGATTGTCAAACGGGTCTTTCATTTGGGCGAGCGCAGCATTGATGCCCTCATGACCCACCGCCATGACGTGGTTTGGCTCAAACAGGGCGAAGACGCGGCCATGCACCAGGCCAAAATCCTGGCGGAGGCCCACTCGGTTTACCCTGTTTGCCAAGAAAACCTCGACTCGGTGCTGGGCATTGTGCATGTCAAAGACCTGCTTGCCCAGATGTTTAACCAGGAAAAACCCGAACTGGAACAAACCCTTAAACCTGTGCTCTTTGTGCCCGAAAATATGAAGGTGTATAAAGTCTTGCAGCGCTTTCAGGATTCGCGCATTCACTGTGCCATGGTGCTGGACGAATACGGCTCTGTGCTGGGATTGGTCACCCTCAACGATCTGCTCAGCGATCTTGTGAGCGATGTATCGAGCCACCCCGATCCAGAAGCGGGGATTGTGACCCGTGCCGATGGCTCTTGGCTGGTTGAGGGCCAATTGCCTTTTGAAGATTTTGCCGATTATTTTGACCTGCCCGAGAAAGACCTCGCAGAACTGGAAGGCTTTCGCACCGTTGCGGGCTTCTTATTGGCTTTGCTGGAGCAGATTCCCCAAGAGGGGGTGCAAATCACCTGGGGCGCTTATAGCTTCGAGGTGGTGGATATGGACCACCACCGGATTGACAAGGTGCTGGTTTGCAAAAAAGGCTAAGCGTTGAGCCCTTTCAGGCCTTAAGCCTGGGATGCCAAACGCTCCAAATCTGCAGAAATAGCGGCAAAGCGCTGGGCCCCTTTTTGATCTGACGGAATATCCGCGGCCTGCGGCGCTGCCAGGGTTTTCAGAAGGGCCAGCATCTCTGGTGACGAGAGGCGGGGGTCTTGAAACATCGGCATTGCCAGCGCTTCTTTGGCACCCAAGCGCTGCTCAGGCATGGGCATCATCAAACCATCGACCAAACGCGCTGTGGCCTGGTTCTGAGGTGTGTCTTGCCAATTCGGCACCTGGCTCATGATCCGGCTGCTCGGATCTTTGGTATGGGCAATCAAGGCCTCTTCGTTGTCGGACTCAAAACTGGAATTAAACTTCGGGTGTTGATTGATGAGATCGCCCACCAGCAGATTATAGGCCAGAGTACCAATACTCCACATATCCGATTTGGTCGTGGCTTGCGTGGGGATCTTGCTCTCAACCATTTGCTCGGGCGCCAAATATTTGGGGTTGGCGACCAATCTATCTTCAATGATACGATCTGCCCCAATATGGGCCGTACCAAAGTCAATCAGCTTGACCTGACCATCACTGCCCAGCATCAAATTACCCGGCTTTAAATCCGAGTGCAGCATTTGGCGGTCATCGTGCATATGGCTCACGCCTTCGAGGGTCTGTTTCAAAAGTGCCAGGCCCAGCAATTGCTGAGCGTCGGCACTCATTCTGCCTTCGGCCACTTCGGTCCGCAACTGACTGCCGAAATTCTCGAGATCGCCCCCGGTCGCACATTCCATCACCATACACAGACTGCCATCAGGTGCATGTACAGCCGCTTTTAAGCCAATCACATTTTGATGCCCGCCCGGCCCCTGCAGTTCTCGGTGCAGATTGAGTTCATGTACCGTTTCCTTGTGCAAGGTCACATTGTCCTGACCTTGATCCGCGGTAAGAATTTTGACCGCCACCCGATCGGTGGGGTCATTGGGGTTCTGATAACTAAATACAGCGCCATAACCCGCTTTGCCAATCATTTCAAGGGGCTCATAACGGGTGTCACCCAAATGAATGTGTGCGGGAATATTCAAGTCTGGAGGTATGGCGATTCCCATCTCTTGTAAATAAGGCGCAACCTGCAATGTCGTATGATCAGCCAAGGCATCACTGGTTTTGTTGGGCAAAGCAGCCCGCAGGGTTTGTACCAAGGCATCGACATCGTTTTCAGCCAAAGGCGTCACAGGAGACCCCGGTACAGCGCCTGCGGCCTGTTGCAAAAGCCCTTTGATCTGCTGATCGTCCATGACCCCCAATTGCCAAAGCGTATTGTGGTCGGCCGGTAAAGCGGCCAAGTGGGTTTGCAGTGCTTGGGTTAAATTTGCCATCGCATCCACCGTTCCTGGTGCTGCAGAGACGGCTTGCAAAGCCTGGTCGACCCCTGGTCCCAATACATCGGCAGGGGTGAGCGCTTGAACAAAAGCCGGTACCTGACGTGCGGCAACGGCCGGAGCATAATGACGAACAACGTTGATCACTGCGCCCCCCAATTGGTCCCCAAATTTACCCACGAGGGGTTGAAAGGTTGTCAAAATTTCTGCATCCGACATTAATTTGAGCTGGGCCAGTTTGCCGGGAGAGAGAGCAGCCTGATCCAGGGTTGTGTGGATAGCTTGGGTAAAAGCCTCAGAGGCCTTCACCACTGGGGTGGCTGGTTTGGTCAATTCAGGCCTTGTCTTATGTGTCAAATTTGAAAAAATCGTGTTCGTTGCTCGGTTGACAAATTCTTGTTTTTTACTTGAAAGCGAGTCAAAATCTGCGCGCTTGCCGCCGCGGGTTTGCACCACCACCTCGGCAAGCAGGCCCTTTAATTCGTTTTTGGGGGTCATGGCGAGGAGAATACCCAACTCGTCTTTGGTGCCTGTGTTGCGGACAACATCTGCCATGTGGCGGCTCATGCGGGTGAGGATCTCGTTCTGTTTGCTGGCCGAAATGCCAAAGCCTTTGTCTGCTTTGCTGAGTTCTTTCAAAAAGGGTTCCATTTCTTGCTGCAACACCGTTTTAATCATCTGGTTTTTGCCCTCGGCAAATTGTGTTTGCAAGGCTGTTTTAAAACCAAATCGGGCCAAACTCAAGCCATCTCCCGTCAAATTCAGATCGCTGGGTTTAAATGCCTCTACAGGGGTGGCCGGCAGGGGCGGCATGACAGCAGGAATCGTCAAGGTTTGGCTTGTGCCGGTCTGCAAAACAGCGGGTCTGGGGATGGCTTCACTGTTTGCAATTATCACTTGTGGATCGGCGGTTTCAATTTGCTGGGCAATCTCTCTGGGGTTGAGTATGGGCGTTCCAGAAGGGGAGGATCCTGATTGAGACGCGGTAAAACTGGCCCGGCGTTCCTCAAGCGAAGGTGTTGGGGCAATAGCTGGCTGGTCTGGCTGTGCTTGTATCCGGTGCTGGCTCAGCCCTTTCAACAGGGGTAAAGGCTGCGATTGACCGACATTGATATTTGACATTTTTCCCCCAGGAGAATGAGTTGCGTGACAGAAAGAACTTGATACTCATCATTGTAACAGGTATTTTTAAAATGTAAACGTTGTAAACATTATTGCCAATCTGATAGAATAAAGCTCTCAAGTGAGAGAACAATCAGGAAAAAATGAAAAGAACCTTTAAACACCCCCCACTGGTATTTAGCCTGGCCCTTTTGCTCTTAAGCGGCTGTTATGCCAAACACGCCCCCGAGACAGAAAGCCCGCTGCCCGCCCAAAAGCAGGCTGAAATCACCGCTTGCCTAGCTGAACACAACCTGATTCCCGAAGAGCGCCATTACCAAGGGCTGTTTACCCCCACCCCGCCGGCGGGTGACCTCGGCAATTTTGCGCAGCTCAGCCCCGGCTTGTATCGCGGTGCCCGCCCCACAGCCCAGGGCCTTTGCCAACTCAAGGCCCTGGGTATCAAAACCGTGATCTCACTCGAAAATTTGGAGCAGATTGTGGCTTGGGAAAAAGCCAATGCCCAAAAACTGGGGCTGGAATTTGTGAATTTGCCCATGAGTGTCTTTTCGACTCCGAGCCCGGAACAGGTGGTGGCGTTCTTAAAACAGACCGAAACAGCCCCCCAAAAACCGGTTTATTTTCACTGCATGCAGGGCAGCGACCGCACAGGCTCCTTGGCTTTGGTCTACCGCATGCGTGTGCAAGGCTGGTCTTTTGAGAAAGCCTATGCCGAGATGCAGCACCACGGTTTTCATGAATACCTGCTGGGTTTGCAGGGGTTTATTCGGGCGCAGGTGTCCAAGCGTTAAGCCCAAGCCTTAAATTCAAGCCACAAACCAGCGAATCCCTTCAAACAGCGCCCAGCCACCCGCCAGTAAAAGCAAAGCGGCTGAAATTCGGTTAATGATCTGGCCGTGGTATTTGAGGAAACTGACCTGTTTGCTCAGGCCTGTAAACAGGCTGGCCAAAAATAACAAGAGGGTATATCCCAGGCCATAAGCGGCCATGGTGGCCACCGACAGCAAGAGATTTTCTGAGGTGGCCGCCAGAGCCAAAACCCCAAACAAAACCGGGCTGGCACAGGGCGAGCTGATCAAGGCAAAAGCCATGCCCACGACAAAAGGCCCGGCATTGGGCACCCGATTGACCACCTGAGGCAGAGGCAAATGAATCCACTCCAGCATGGCGGCGGCCATGACCATGACAATCAGGGCCACAGCCACAAAGAGCCAGCCTTTGTAGACCACCATCACAGCCTGGGCAAAACCCGAGGCCAGTCCAAAGAGCGAGGTCACCAGCACCACTCCCAGCACAAACGATCCGGCCTTTAAAAAGGCATCTTTGCGGCTTTCGATTTTAAGGGTGCCAATATACCCCAAATTGAGGGGCAACATGGCCAAAATACACGGCGAAATGCTGCCCAGGATTCCGCCCAGAAAAGCCATGGCCAAGAGAGCCGGAAAAGGGAGTCCAGCACCCTGATTGGCAACCAGATCCCCATACCAGCCTTCACTCTGGCTCAAGACCCGTTCGAGCAAAAGCGGGTTAAAGAGTGCAATCAGACCCAGGATCAGCAGGCCTGAAAAAAGCAGACCCAGCCCCCACACCGCCAGCGGCCTTTTTTGTGTGGGTTTTTGCTCAGAACGGGCAGCCATGGTTTTACTCCTTGTGAGCGGCCAGGGCTTTGTTCAACGCGGCCACATATTTGTCTTTGCGACCTTCAGCCATAAAGACCGACAGCACTTTTTTGGTCTCGGGATCAATGATTGCCACTGTTGAGGTGCGTGAACCGTACTCCGCATAAAATTTTTCCAGGCCCAGTTCTTTGACCTTTTTTTCGGCTTCTGCTGTGGTTTTGGCGTTGGTGACATCAAGCATGACCCATTGGGCTTTGCTCATATACTCTTTCATCACACCCATTACGGTGGGAGAGATTTTTTTGCAGGCCGGGCACCAGTCCGCTTTGACCACAGCGACAATCGGCATATTCTGTGCTTTGGGGGGCTGAGTAGCTGCTTCGGCTGCGCTGGGTTTTTCTGCCAAAGCGGGGGTCACGATCGCGCCTGCAGCCAACAAGAGCGCGGCCATAGAGAGGGCAATGGGTTTAAACATATGATTTTTTCTCCTTAAATCTGGAAACAAGTTTGGATTGCATGTGAGCCATGCTGTTCTTACTCTAGCCGGAAGCGCTTGAGAAAAATGTCAGTTGGTTGACAATCAAAAATAGAATTTTTCTCGCACTCTTTCACTGGCTACCCAGGTGGCAATGGTATTTGAAATGCGCAAAGGTTGATCTTCATTGAGATAGTGGCTCCCAACACCCACAGACGCAACTGTGAGATTTTTAAAGTGTGTTTGCGCATAATCCAGCTGAGCTTGTTGAATCAAAAACCCAGGTTCTGCTTTTATAATCAAAATAGGAATAAGGGATTCTTTTAGTCCCTTTGCATTTTGATTGAAAATATCCGCGATTCCCGTTTGAGCTTGGATATCTTTGCCAATCGTGGCGGGTCCCATCCCTTCCTGTAAAACCTTTTGGCGTATGGCCGGTTCAGCAAAAGGAGCGCTGTATAACGCCAACTCTTGCGGTGACAAGGTTCGCTTGGTAAACATGGCTAAAAACAGAGGGACGGGGTTCATGCCTACCAAAGCCAGCTTGGCCATCAGTGGGTTTTCCATTTGCTGAAACATCATCTGCTGAAAAGGTGTAATCGACTGAATCCATTCCTGAGAAGGCATATACGCCCCTTCTAGAATGACCAAGCGCTTCACGCGTTCTGGATGTTGAAGCGCATAGTGAATCCCAATCACAGAACCCAGATCTGTGACAACCAAAGTCATGTCACGGTAATTTTGGGCTTCAATAAAGTCAGATAAAAACTGGTACTGACTTGCAAAATCATAGTTGATATTCAAGGGTTTATCTGATTGGCCATACCCCAAAAAATCAAGCGCGATGGCATTTCCAACTCTTGCAAGCTCAGGAACGATCTTTCGCCAAAGGCCAGCATGGGTTGGAATGCCATGTAACATTAAAATGGGTTCACCTTGTCCTGCTTGCAAATAATGGGCTTTGCCCTGGGGCAGGTGAATATATTGCGATTGGGGAACTGTGTTCTCTGCTCTGGCTTGAAGAGAGAGCAACAAGGTTAAAGAAATCCACAATAACGCCCCCCTTTTTTTGTGCCGTTCAGACCTGAATTGAGGTTGTGTTTTTTGCATATTTTTAGGCCTTTCTTTCTTTTCCTGAAATCGGACAGGTTGAAAAACCCAAGAAATAATAAACACTGCAACTGCCCATCACAGCCGTGAGCATCAACATGAACCCCACCATTAACGACAGCCATGCGATTGGGCCGCTTAAACTATTTTGGTAAACAAGCCAACCTGTCAGCGGCAAAAATAGGGCTCTGATCAGGCGATCCACGCGACCGACATTGCGGGTGGTGAGCGTTTTCAAAAAACGGGATTGTATTGTCATGTTCATCTCCTTGGAATTTTTTCATGGTTCATCCAAATTCTAAGGGGTTTTATTAAACAAATTAATGGGGTTAATCATTCAAATATTTTCACAAGATTTGTGATAATATCCAGAGATAAGAATTGGGTCAGTTTGAAGACGGAGGCCAAATGGTTCCCCATTTACAAGACATTCAGACATTTTTAGTGGTGTGCGAGACCGGCGGAATGGGCAAAGCTGCCAATATTTTGCAGCTTTCTACCAATGCTGTCAGCCAGCGCATCAAACGCCTGGAAAGCCAATTGGGGGTCCAGCTTTTAAACCGCAGCACACGCAGTTTGAGCCCCACGGCCCAGGGCCAACAGCTTCTGAGTAAAGCACGTTTGCTCTTGAGCGAGTTGGAAAGCATTCTGGAAGATATTTCACCCCATCCTTCTGAATTAGCTGGGGTGGTGAGATTGGGCCTGCCCAGTGGCATGTTATCTGAATATGTTTTAAAGCAGCTCAATTCCCTGCTTATTTCTCAGCCCAAATTGCACTTGCAAATTGAAATTCTCAACGATCCTGCAGAGGTCATTTCCCGCAATTTGGACTTGGGCATTACCCCCTTCCCACCGCGTGATCTGGCTTTGATCTCCCGCAAAATAGGCTCTGTCAGTTGGAAATTATGCGCAGCTCCCGATTATGTGCAGCGTGAGGGGCTGCCTCAAACCCTGGCCGAATTAAGCCAACATCGCTGTCTCTGTTTTCTGTCCAATCCCCCTCAGCGCCTTTGGGATCTCTTGGACACAAACAACAACCTCGTCTCTGTGGCGGTTTCCGGCCCACTGGAAAGCAACGATAGCCGTCTCTTGGGAGATGCTGTATATGCCGGTTTGGGCATTGGGGTGCGTTCACAGCGAGAGCTTCTCGATGCGGTCGCATCAAATAAACTGATCCCTGTCTTGCCAGACTATACCTTTCAAGCCATCGATGTTCTGGTCTTGTACAGCCGGGGGCGTTTAAAAAGCCGCAAAGTGAAAGCTGTTTATGATGCTCTCACTGAGGCGCTTCGCTGGATTGAGTAATTTTGATTTGTCAGCTAACTGACAGCAAAAATATCTTTCAGCCTCTATACTCAATTTTGTCTTCAATCCCCATTGAGACAGCCGATGAAAATGAAGCCGATGAATAACTACCCTGGCCATTTTCATCGGTTTTTCTATTCAATCAGGAGGCCTGTTATGCAAATTCCCCCTTCTTTCCCGGTTCAAACATCAGAAGGCCCTGTTCACAGGCCCGCCCATCGCAATCAAACACAGCTGCCCCTTCAAGAACAAACAAAACCAGGTGCTCAAGACAGACTGCAAACACATCATCTCCCCTCTGAAAAAACACTGACACAGGTGGAACTTTGGGAGCCCAAGGACGCGCCAATTCAATCCCTAGCGGAGATCGAGCAGCTTTTAAAAGACGTTATCCATCAATCTTTCCCCGAACTCAAAACAGCAAAAATTGGCTTGGCTTCATTAAAGGATGAGTCTGTTTTTTTTCAAAGCAATTTTAAACCTTTGAGCCTGTTCAAAAAAAACAAACATTATCTCATTCAAGTCAATCCAGCCATCTTTCAGCGCAACTTGCCCAAAGAGGCTGCAAAGGCCATTTTGGCCCATGAGCTTTCTCATACCTTGGATTATCACAAGGGAGGAATGGGTGGCATCATCGGTGTGGGGTGGCATTTAATCAGCGATCCCACTTGTTATGAACACCGAACGGATTTACAAGCCATTTCAAGGGGGTATGGTAAGGGCTTGATGGCCTACAGAAACTGGGTCTATACACAAATCCCTGCCAAAGATTTAGAAAAAAAACAAACGACTTATTACCAGCCGCATGAAATTCAAGCCCTGATCTTGAGCTTGGAACAAGCGCAGAATCAAGGCCAAGCAACAAACTTGATCCAATCTTGGTTAAACGATCCCCCCCTTCAGCTCTCAGAAATTACACAACGCCTGGAAATCCTCAGCAGTCAACAGAAACATGTCAAACAAAAACATAAAGCAGGGGGGCCCCAATAATTCAATGACAAACGCATTGCCCTTAAGGGGTTTTCGGACAAACACGCAAAAAACCAAGATCAATTTAAATGAATTGGAAGCAGGGGTTCCCGAAAAAGATGGTATCCCAGCTATCTTAAATCCGCTATTTGAAAGTGCCGAGCAGGCCCAAAGCTGGCTGCAGTTGAAAGAACCTGTGATCGCGTTAATCATCAACCAAACCGCCCGCGCCTATCCCTTGCAGATTTTGATTTGGCATGAAATTGTCAACGATCAATTGGCTCAGACACCTGTATTGGTGAGTTTTTGTCCGCTTTGTTATAGTGCCTTGGTTTTTAAACGTCAGATAAACGATGAAACATTCTCATTTGGCGTCTCTGGCATGTTGCGGCATTCAGATTTGGTGATGTATGACCATCAAAGTGAAAGTTTATGGCAGCAGTTTAGTGGTGAAGCCATTGTGGGGGAGAAAACAGGTTTAAACCTCATTCAAATTCCCAGTCAAATTCTTTCTTTTGAACAGTTTCAACAACTTTACCCCACCGGAGAAATTCTTTCCCGCCCCTTGAATTCGGATCGGGCCTATGGCAAAAACCCGTATGTCGGTTATGACCATATCGATCAGCGGCCTTTTCGCTTTCGCGAAATTCCCGATCCGCGCTTGCCTCCCATGGAGAGAGTCATTGCTATACAGGTGGAGAATCAGGCCAAAGCCTATCCCTATTCCATTTCTAGGCAGGCCAAAGTCATTCACGATTGCCTGAATAATCGGGAATTGGTGATCTTTCACGAGGAAGGCCCTGTGTCTGCTGTAGACCAGGCAGATATCTCCCTCTCTCAGTCAACAGGCTCTACAGGCGTTTTTGAATCAGTAGCACAAGGCCGTTCCCTGCATTTTTATTGGACTGCCCAGGGCTTTCGCGATCGTGAAACAGGCAGCTATTGGGACATTTCCGGGAAAGCGTTTTCGGGTCCCCTTGAAGGAGAAAGATTAAAACCTTATCCTCACGGTGACTTCTTTGCCTTTGCCTGGTTGGTGTTTCGGCCCGAGAGCCTGATTTTTGCTTCAGACAGTGCATTGTCAGGCACCTGACAGAATACCCCACCCCCTATGGTTTATCTTTGTTGTGTGGGGCCCATCACGCGGGCCCCACACAACAAAAGACAAGGTGAATGTGTATGTTGTTAAATCAGACCCTGCGAGACTTAAATAGCCAGGGGTTGGCTAAAATGCCGCCCACAGCCAAGGCCATTTTGCAAACAAGTTTAAGAGAATTATTGGCCAGTGGGCTGGCCGAAAAAGCACTCCAGGTTGGACAGAAAGTTCCCGATGGTGTGCTGCCCAATGCCTTCGGGCAAAAAATAGCCATTCAGGATCTCTATGCCCAGGGGCCGCTGGTGATCAGCTTTTACCGGGGAAGTTGGTGCCCCTATTGCAATTTGGAATTGCGGGCCCAACAGGCCATCTTGCCAGAACTTCAAGCACTGGGAGCTCAATTGGTGGCCATTTCACCCGAATTGCCCGATCACAGCCTTGATTTAAAAGAAAAACTGGCTTTGGAATTTGAAGTCCTCAGCGACAGCGAAAATGCCTATGCCCGTTCTCTGGGGTTGGTTTTTGAAGTGGATCCTGACTTACAGTCGTTGTATCGCGGTCTCTTGAATCTCAGTCTGACACAGCACAATGGCAGTGAAAAAGCCGAGCTACCTATTCCTGCAACGTATGTGATCAACCGTTCAGGCAAAGTCATGCTGGCCCATGTTCAAGCGGATTATACACAGCGCATGGAGCCAGAAAATATCTTAAAAGTCCTGAAATTTGAAAAATAACCCAAAAATAACCCAAAAAAATAGCCATTGGGGTGGTTGAATATGTTAAAGTCTTTTTTTATTCCCATCTGGATGATGGGATTGGCATTTTTGTTGTATTACAGCGCTTTGAAACTTTTCCAAGCAGATTTTCGCTCGCTGTTCTGGTGGAGTTTATTCTGCGCGACAGCGTTGGGGCCGCTCTTCATGGCTTCGTTGTTTGTCTTTAAACGCGTCCGCACCCCGTCCAATTTGACCGCTTGGACAGTCTTCGAGCTGCTGGCGATTGGCCTGGGCGTTGGGGCCTGGTGGCGTGAACAGATCCATTTAACGGCTCCTTTGCTTGGTTTGGGGATGCTTGGGGGGGCTTGGCTTTTGTATGTGTATTGGTATTCTCGCCTGCAAAAACCTGAAAATACCCCCTTAAAACTGGGTCAGCCCCTGCCTGAGATGGTCTTTGTCGATCTTCATCAGCGCGAAGTGAAATCTTCAGGCTGGCTGGGAAAACCCGTCTTGATTTTGTTTTACCGGGGCAATTGGTGCCCACTCTGTATGGCCCAAATTCAAGAGGTGGCCAAACAATACCGGGAGTTGAGTGAATGGGGAGTGCAGATCGCTCTGATCAGCCCCCAAGATCAGGCCCACAGCCAAGCTTTGGCCGACAAATTCTCAGTACCCATGCAATTTTTGACAGACCCCCAGGGGGCGATGGCGCAAAAACTGGATATTTTTCATGCCTGGGGCCTGCCAACGGGTATGCAGGTCCTGGGTTATGATAAAGACACCGTCTTGCCTACGGTAATGATTGTCGATGCTGCTGGCATTGTTCAATTTGTTGAAATCGCAGATAATTACCGGGTTCGGCCTGAACCCCGTGTTTTTATCGAAATTTTAAAAAGGCATCGTATTTTAAACCGAGAGGATTCATGACATGTATAAACCCCTGCTGATTGTCTGCTTGTTATTAGGCGTCCTGCCCCTCTCTGCCTGCCAATTGCCTGTTTCTCAGTCATCGGCCCAGGCTGGGCAAACTGTGAATTTTTTGAACTTAAGGGTGGAGGAGATCAGCGCAAAACAGGCGGTGCTCCGTTTTCAAACCAGCCGGGAGACAAGCTGTGAAGCAGAGTTTGGGCTCAAGGCTGAGAATCTGGACCGTCGGGCCAGAGATCCTGACATGGACCTCAATAACCCGTACTCCATTCAGCACCAAGTCCCTTTGGAAGATCTTGAAAGTGGTCAAACCTATTATCTTCGGGCCCGCGCCCAGGATCCCCAGGGAAATGTCTTTTACTCTGAATTGTTGACCTTTCAAACACCCGTGGCAGAAGCCTTGCCGCCAGGACTCAAGGCCCTGGCTTTGGGGGACGATTTTGAAGTGGCGGGGGTCAGCAGCCAATTTGGAGGGGATGATTTCAATGGCCCTTTCGGCATTCACAAGGCCTTTGATGCCAGCATGGCCACGGAGTGGTCAAGTCAGGGAGATGACAACAAAGCCTTTGTCAGCCTGCGTTTTAAACAGCCCCAAAGGCTGAGCCATTTGGCCTTTCGCAGCCGTGAAATGACCGATGGCAGCTCCATTATTCAGTCCATTCGGTTGATTCTGAATGAGGGTGAACAGGTTTTGGGGCCTTTTTTAAGCCCAGACCCCAGCCAAAATTATCTGTTTGCTTTAAATTCCAGTCTCAATATCACAGGTCTCAAAATTGAGACCGTGAGCAGCAGTGGTGGGAATACCGGTGCACGGGAAATTCGTTTTTACACAAAATAATTTTTCAATTTCTTGCCATTGTCACTTACTTGACAGATTTTTAATTTAAGAGAGGCGATAATGGCAGTATAAATCAATTATTTTGCAAAAAAGGAAGAAATAAAGATGAAATTTAAATTAATTAAACAAGGTTTATTTTCACTCATGGCAGCCTCTGTGCTGCTTCAGACCCCCGTTTTGACCCAGGCGGCCCATGCCGAAAGAAACGAGCATTTTGATACGGCCCAAGCCATGTATCTGGCCAATGAAGAGATCAAAGTTTTTTCCTGTGGCCTGCCGTATAAATCACTGGGTTCAGCGATTGATACCGATTCATACTGGTATTCACTTTACAATCTGGGCAATCTGTCGATGATGTCGGGTATGGGCGTGCATCTGGTCAATGGGCCCGTGGGTGTGATGATGTCGAATCAAAACAAAGCCATGTTTCCCACCCCCCAAGCCTTTATGATGTCGAAGGTCAAACAATTTATGATGCGTTCAGGCCTCAAAGACATGCCCAAGAATATGTATCCCACCTATTTGCCTTTTGCAGGCGGCACACCTCAGTTCACCCGCAGTATCAACCCCTTTGATGCCGAAACCCTGCGTTGGAGTCCTCAGAGTTTTGATACCCAGATCAAAATGGATGCCCTGGGTCAGACGGTCATGAAACAGGTTTTGTGGTCTGAAGATTTTTTCAGTGCTCACCGGGGCACTCAACTCGGGCGAACAGAGATGGATGGTTTTCGGGGCGGTGTTTTGACCGCTGCCAGTTTAAACGCCCTGATGGCTTTAAAAGATCAATTGGCCTTTGACGGCGGCAAGTTTGCCCCAGTTGACCCAATGAACTATGACCCCATGAAAGGCCTGCGCTACTTCCCTCACGCCGTGGAGCCCCAGCTTCAGAGCAGTATGCCGGGTATGCCCGCAATGCTGACGGGATTTAAAGTCAAAGATGCCCATTCTCGGCTCTTTGATCAGGCCTCTTTGCTCTGGGCTGCCAGTGAATTTTATTTTTACTCAGATCCGCTGGTCAAAGATAGTTTTGATGTGATCTTCGGCGAAGAAGCTCAGGGAGCGCTCTTTCCCACCATGCCCCATATGCTCGCCAAAGGGGTTTCTGCTGTGCTTTTAAAAAACCTGATGGCGATGCACCAAAACGGCAAAAATGGGGTTTTTGTTGACCAAGCCCGCCCCGGCCACCAAGACAGCTGGGTTTCCACCGCCAGTTCGGGCATGTTGATCACCGCTTTGGAAAACAGTGCCAAAGCCTTTCATGACGATCCCATGCTCAAACAAATGGCCACCCAGTTTTTAACTGCCCAGGCAGATTTCCTCGTAAACAAACTGCAAACCCCCGATGGGCGCTTTTATACAGGGTTTCATTTGGATCAACAAAAACCTGAAAGTGGCGCATTTACGCTGGAGTCTCAAGGGTTTGCAATCAAAGCTCTGGTTCTGGCCCATCAAGTGACGGGCAAAGAAGTCTACCAATTGGCCGCCCAAAGAGGTTACGAGGCCCTCAAAAAATATTTTTGGGCCGAAGAAGCTCAGGTCTTTAAAGCCCACGATGCCGATCAAGATGAGACCACGCTTGATGCCCAAAGCATTGCCGCTACATTGGGTGCGCTGCGTGAGTTGGCCTTGCAAAGTGACGGGAGTGCCCGCAAAGATCTGGTGGCATATATGAGCAAGTTCTTTGAACACAGTGTCAAACGCGAAGATGGCCAGGGTCTGCAATTGGCAGAAATGGGGGAAACCGGCGAAATGATGCCCGAAGATGAAATGGAAATGGTCAAAATGACGCTTCAGATGAGCCAGATGATGCGGATGCCCGAAGAGAAACGCATGGAAATGATGATGGGGATGCGGGACAGCGACGAAGACGGAACTCCCAACCCCATGTTTGCTGGGGGCATGTTTGGCACCGCTCCTGTTACCGCCCAAAGTATTACGGTCGCTCTTAATTAAGTGAGGAAAGGAAATCACCCCATGAAAATGATTTGGAAAAAAACCTTACAGGTCAGTTTGGGCTTGGCTGTTTTAACGGGAGGCCTGATCTGGTTCAATGGCTCAGAACCACAGGCTGAAGCGGCATCAGGCAATGCCAAAGCAGGAAAAAAGGTGTATATGCAACGCTGCGCCACCTGTCATGGCAATACCGGTAAAGCCGATGGTCCTGTGGGCAAAGCGCTGACCCCCAAACCCCGTGATTTCAGTGTCGGCAAATTTTTATACGCCAAAAATGACGCTGAGTTGATTGCTTTTATTAAAAAGGGCAAATCCCCCATGCCTGCCTGGGAAGGGACCTTAAACCCAACCCAGCTCCAAGATGTGGTCGCATTTATTCGTACCTTGAAAAAATAGAGGATACATTCCCCTCTGCTTGATTTAGTGCTGCCAGCCCCTTTGGCAGCATTTTTTTTGCCATAATGCTACATGAGGTAAATACAAATGTTGGATGCCCATTTGCAAAAACATTTACAGAGGCCCTTAACAGCCTTGGGCAGGGGCCTAAGTGCCTGGTCAATTCAGGCCAATACAGTTACCCTGATTGGTTTTTTTGCGGGTCTGGCCGCCATTCCCTGCCTGGCCACCCAGCACTATGGCTGGGCTCTGGGTTTGATCTGTTTCAACCGTTTTTGTGATGGCCTCGATGGCGCCATGGCTCGGCTTCAGGGACCCACCGACTTTGGGGGCTATCTGGATATTGTCTGCGATTTTATTTTTTATGCCGGGGTGGTCTGGGGCATGTCTCTGGCCCGCCCCCAAGAGGCTGGCTGGGCCGCGCTGCTGCTCTTTAGTTTTATGGGCACTGCCAGCTCGTTTCTGGCGTATGCCATTCTTGCAGCCAAACAGGGCCAAGGCAAACCCCAAGGCAAACCCCAGAACAAACCCCAGGCTTTGCCCAAAGCCTTTTATTATCTCGGTGGGTTAACCGAAGGCGCCGAAACGATTGCCCTGCTGGTCTTTTTCTGCCTCTTTCCCCAGTGGTTTGTGCCCGCTTCGCAGGTCTTCTCTCTGATGTGCTGGGTGACCACCCTGACCCGCGTGCTGGGTGCGCGGCGATTATTGGCTGTGGAGCAGGAGTCTATGGAAAGATCCCCTCAATTCAAAGACCCAAAGGGGAAAATTGAAAAACAAGGAGTCGAGTCATGAGTACCTGTTGCCCTCCGAAGATTAAACATAAACCCGTGACTGCTTGTCCCTATTGCCAGCAAAAAGGCCGCGCCATTGCCATCGAAACCCTCAAATCACAACTCAAACCCCTCTTCATGCGCGAGCTTAAAGCCGAAGCCACTTATTATTTTTGTGCCCACCCCACTTGTTCTGCCGTCTATTTTCAGCAAGAACAGGTGTTTGAACTGGAACAGATTCGCGAAAAGGTTTTTCAAAAAAATCAGGAGCCCGACTGTATGGTCTGTTATTGTTTTGGCTTTACACGCGGCGAAGTCTTGCAAGATGCCCAAACAAACACACCACAGATTTTAAACCAAATTAAGACGGGGACAAAAAATAAACAATGTGCCTGTGAATTGAGAAATCCCCAGGGGCGCTGTTGCCTGGGCAATATTGCCGATCTGCAAACGCAAGCGACTTCAAAAAACGCATCGCTGTTGTCAGGAAGCTGACAATTAAAAAAGATTAAACAAAATATAATAATTTCATCCCATTATTCAGGAGTTTTTATGTTTTTGAAATCCCCCCGTATCAGTCTTGGTCTGGCTCTGACAGCCCTTTCACTCAGCGCCTGTCAAAGTTCACTGAGTCCATTGAACGCGCCCTTGAGAAGCAATCCCTCTCTCCAAAGCCAAGCTGCAGTTTCAGCCAATAAACTGAACAATCGCGTCTTGATCGGCTATAAAGGCCAGTTGCTGCCAGCCAAAGTACAATCTTTGGCACAACAAGGTCTCAAACTGGTGCGCGATCTGCCCAAGCTTCAGATCGCCGTATTTGAAGGCAATCCCAATCAGCTTCGCTTTTTAAGTGCCGATCCCCAAATTGACTTTGTGGGCACCGATCAATCTCCTCGCAGAATTGTGGGTCAGCCCCAAGAAGTCGCAACACCGATCACGCGTTCAGGAGATCCCCTCAAAGAGCAGCAATGGAGCCTGAAAGCCGTAGATGCAGAAAAAGCCTGGGGCCTGACACGGGGTTCAAGCAATATTATCGCCGCAGTGGTCGATACAGGGGTTGATCTCAATCATCCTGATCTTCAGGCCAATTTGCTGGAGGGCTATAATGCTGAGAATCCTGGTACCCCTCCCCAAGATGGCCATTATCATGGCACCCATGTCGCAGGCATTATTGCCGCTGTGGCCGATAACGGGATTGGTGTCACAGGCATTGCCCCAGGTATCAAAATTTTACCCGTGCGCACCATCAGCAACGGTGGTGTGGCAGAAGTGGCCGATGGCATTGTTTGGGCCGCAGATCATGGGGCCCGTGTGATTAATCTGAGTCTGGGCTGGGACGACCCCACTTCTGCGGTTGAAGAAACCATTCAGCGGGCTGTCAAATATGCCTTGGACAAAAATGT
>JBFWRL010000019.1:0-52327 GCA_050248915.1 Candidatus Sericytochromatia bacterium | reverse complement strand
GGTGCGCACATGGCTGTCTTCATCACGCAGCAGCTCCAACAAAGGCCCCACAGAGCGGCTATCGCGGGTATTGCCCAAGGCATAAGCGGCTTCGGCCCGCACCTGAGAATCTTCGTCTTGTAGGGCCTCAATCAGGGGCTCCACCACCACTTCTCCGGCAGACTCAGCCAGAGAATAAATGGCTTCGAGGCGCACACGGCTGTCTTCATCACGCAGGGCATCCACCAGCGAGAGCAGGGCTTGCTCTTCCAATTGCAGCAAGGCCTGAACCGTTTCAGCCAGACGGTGGCGCAATTTGCGGGTGGCTTTGGCCGACTCCAGGCGCACACTCTGATCATCATCATTCCAGAGGGCGTCCCGCAGGGGACCAATGGCACGGTGATCTCCCAATTCGCCCAAGGACTTGGCCGCACCACAGCGCACGCGGCGGATCGGATCTTGTAAGAGATCTTTGATCTCATCCACAGCATCCGACAGTTCTAATTCTGTCAGGGCCCGCACGGCTTCTAAGCGCACACTGCTGTCTTCGTCTTTGAGGGCGCTCACCAAAGCGGGCGCAGCCTGCAGGCTTTTGAGTTCACGCAGGGCACCGGTGGCGCGCCAGCGAACGCGTTTGGCTTCATCTTGGGTCACACAGCGCATCAAAGCGGGAATCGCTTCCTCAGAGCCCAAGCGGCCCAAGGCCTGAGCAGCACGGGTCCGCACACGGCGATCTTCGTCTTCGAGCGCCTTCAACAAGGGCTGAAGGGTGCGGATATCCCCAATTTCACTCAGGGCTTTGGCTGCCCCAGAGCGCACGCTGCGGGTTTCATCGCCGAGCGCTTGAGTCAGCGCATCAACGGCAACAGGGCCCAAACGGCCCAGAATAAAGGCAGCGGCAGAGCGCACCATTTGGGTTTCGTCAGCCAAAGCGGCGACCAACGGGCCAACCACCGTGAGATCACCCGGCTGGGCCAAGGCCTCAACAGCACGGGCCCGCACGCCACTGTCTTCAAATTGCAGGGCGGCAATCAAGATCGGAATGGCACGTTCATCCCCCAAACGGCGCAGGGCCTCGGCAATACGCAGCCCGACTTTGGGATTTTCTTCTTTTTCCAGGGCTTGAAAGAGGGCATCACAGGCCTGGGGATTGTCCAATTTGCCGAGGGCTTCAGCGGTGCGGCTGCGCAGACGGTCATCAGAGGAGGCCAAAAGCGGAGTTAAGCCACCCACAGCTTCAGCGGCACCGGTTTCGCCCAATGAAAAGGCCACCGCCAATTGCACATCAAGGTTTTGATCGGCCAAAAGGGCGATCAAAGGCTGAACCACAGCAGCATTTTCGGCATATTTTCTCAGGGCAAAGGCAGCGGCAGCACGCACTTTGACTTCATCATCCCGCAGGCAGGAGAGAAGCAATTCTGCTCCCTGGGGCGAAGGGGTTTTGCTGAGTTGTTCAACGGCAGCCAAGCGCTGCTTGATATCTGCAGAACTCAGGGCGGCTTTTAAGGTCTCATCGCTAGTCATGATTGGTCTTGCCTTTCCAACGTATAATGGGCTGCAAATTGCCGATTTTTACCTGGATCATCTTAACACAAGAGGCAGGTGTATCCAAACTCACAAAGGGTTTTCCTGCGAAAAAGCCGAAGGGCTCGGTGAGGGATTTAAAAAGGGCTGGGAGACCTGTTCTGGGGTCATTAAAAAAATGGCCACCAAAGGACTGCAACCAGCCAAAAGACCAGCGCTGATCAGACACAGCCAAACCCGTTTCCACATGCAGTTTAGTCCCCTGTCTCAGAAGCCAAAGATAAAAAGTAAGCACTGAGCACATCGGTCAAGCTGAGCAATAAGAGCAGCCCGCCCCATTGCTCCCGCGAGGGCACACTTTCTTGGCGGGCACTAAAACCCAGATAAGCCAGAGCCAGATAACCACTTAAAAAACCGGCCCCCAAGAGGATATTGAGCGGCTTGCCCTGATAAAAATGACCGGCCCCCGGCATTATCAGCGACAAACTGGCCGACAGCCCCGGACTTTGCAAAGGCGTTTCGACAGATGTCCCCAAAATTTGAGCGGCCAGCCCCCGACACAGGGGCTCCAATTCAGCCAGCCGATCTTTGGCCACCTCAGCAAAGATCAAAGCGGGCTCAGGACCGGAATGAGCCACAATCACATTGACCGTGACACGATCGGCTTCGCGTTGAACATCGCCCAGAATCAAACTCTGCACTTCGGGAAGAGCTTTGAGCAGGGCCTGCCAATTTTGGCTATCTGGATTGGCCAAACGCTGACGGGTGTACCAACCCGGCCAGACATTTAAAAGCTGAGAGCGCACCAATTCTTGGCGAATACTGCGAGCACAGAGCTGACCTTCGGGGCCAGCGGAAAAATCCACCACAGCAACGGTGTCTTGAGCGGGAATCACCGAAGCCGCCCAGAGCGGGGTTGCAGAGACATTCAGGAGCACAACAGCCAAAGCCCAAAGCCCGACAGACCTCAAAGCGCGCCGCAACCAAAGCAAAATTTCAGGGATTGTCTGCATCGGTCGGGCCAGATTTCGGCTTCAGGGCTTTGCCCAATCTGCGCAGAGAATCTCGCTGAACAGGAGGAAGTGATGCCGAGGCCTGCTGGGTTTCTTCGCGCACAGCCTGTTTTAATTTTTTGGAGACCGAGCCCTGCAGTGCGCGCGCGGCATTTGCCAGGGCCGCGGGGTTTTGCTGGCTGGCCTGGGTATTTTCCTGTTTGATTTCAACATAGATCTCCTGGCGATGTACGCTGATCTCACGGGGGGCTTTGATTCCCAATTTGACGTGGCCATCGCGCACATCCAGCACAATCACCTCGATCTGATCGCCGATCATAATACTTTCGTTGATTTTACGACTGAGTACCAACATAAGAACTCAGACAGTCTCAGGATCAGCGTCGGCCTGCGCTGTGGGCTCAGAGGGAAACAGCGGAAAGCGCAGGGGATAATGAGCAGACTCCAAGACCAATTGTTTGCCACAGCTGGTTCGGCGATTAAAGATCAGGGGTCCAGCCAAATTGGCAGTCATTTCCTGCATATTTTCAGGGATACGCAAAATAACCAAAACAAAGGCATCTTCGGAATTGGAAATGGCCAATTCAGAGGCAAAGTCATCGGGCAGGTCAAAGGCGTAGTCGTCGACCAAATAACAGGGTTCCATCACAATAAAAGCCGCATTTTCATCTTCTTGTGAGCGCAGCCAATAAAAAGGGGTTTGGGGATCATAGACCGAGAGGGAATAGGTCAATAAATGCTCAAAGCCCAAAAGTCCCTGGCCCAAAAATGTCAGTTCTTGTGTCTGTTTTTCTAAATTCTGGTTGCTGGCTTCAATCTGTGTACTCATAAGGAGTATGGGCCTCAATCGTGTTAATCATCCGAATGGCGGAATCAACCCTATCTTAACACAGCTCTGAGAGGCCCCCCAAACCGGGTTAACCCTCTGCCACTGCCAGAAAAGAACGCGCCACAGTCTCAAACTGACTGTCGAGGGTCGCATCAATGGTGCCGGAGCGGCTGTGGATGCGACAGCCTCCAGGGGCAATTTTTTCGTCGGGCTCCAAGACAATCTCCAGAGCCAGATCTGACAATTGGGATAAATTAAAATGCAAAAGCTCCACATCTGCCGGGTGCACAGAGATCTGCACATCCACCACCTTGCTCAAGCGCTGCAAGGCCGCGCGGGTCACTTTTAAAATCACCTGTTCGTTGATAATCGGCTCTACTTTGAGCACCTTGCGCACGATCGCCAGAATCAACTGCACAGCAGCGGCTTCGCAGCCTTCCAGCAGACGCTTGCGCTCAGCCTGGGCCTCGCTTAAGACCGTCTCAAATAACGCGGCGGCCTGTTTGAGCTGCTCCAGCCCCTGGGCCTCTCCCTGAGCTTGCCCGGCCTGTACGGCCTGTGCTTGCAAAAGCTGCATTTTGGCCTCACTTTCGTGTATCAGGGTAGCAGCATCCTGACGGGCCTGTTGTAAAATCCGCTCGGCTTCAGCATGGGCCTGTTTAAGCAGTGAGTCAGCCGCAGCCTGGGTCTTGGCCAAAATTTCAGCGGTCTGCTCTTCGAGTGAGGCGGGCTCTCCGGCTTTGACTGCGGGTTGTAAGGCGGGGATGATACAGCGCTCGTCTTCGAGCTGCACATTTTTAATAATCCGGGGATGAAAATAGGGATCAGATGACAATATCTTCTCCACCATGGCTGATCACAATTTCACCTGATTCTTCCAAACGGCGGATAATATTGACTATTTTTTGCTGGGTCTCTTCGACATCTTTCAGGCGCACTGGCCCCATCGACTCCATATCGTCGCGCAGCATCGAAGAGGCGCGCTCAGACATATTTCTGAAGATTTTGTTTTGCACATCTTCGTTGGCCCCTTTGAGTGCCAGGGCCAAATCTTTGCTATCAAGTTCGCGCAAAAGACGCTGAATGCCGCGATCATCGAGAATGATCAGATCGTCAAAGACAAACATCAGTTTTTTGACTGACTCGGCCAATTCAGGATCAAAACGCTCCAGGTTTTCGATAATATTGCGTTCGGTGCTGCGGTCGACGCGATTGAGCACTTCGGCCAAACTTTTGACCCCACCGACATGGGTGCCGCGATCATGTTTGAGAATCGAGGCAAACTTGGACTGCAAAATGGTTTCAATCTCTTTGACCACCTCTAAGCCCGCCCGCTCCATGGTTGCCATGCGGGTTGAGACCTCGATTTGCAAATCATCATTGAGATTGGAAAGCACCACCGCTGCTTGCTCAGGTTTGAGATAGGCCAGAATCAGGGAGATCGTCTGGGGGTGTTCATTCTGAATCAAATGGGCCACCTGAGCGGGATCCGCTTTGCGGAAGGCCTCAAAAGGCAAACTGTTCTTTTCTTGCAAGACATCGAGCCGGCCCAAAACGCGGTTGGCTCGGGCATCGCCAAAAGCGCCACGCAGGAGGGTTTCAGCATAATCGTGCCCACCCAGGGCATTTAATTCCCCGGCCCGCGCCATTTGGTAAAACTCTTCCAAAACCCGGTTGACCACTTCGTGCTCAGTTTGGCGCATGGTCGAAATTTCGAGCGCAATCTGCTCCACTTCACTTTCGTCAAAATGGCGCAACACGGTCGAGGCAATTTCGGGCCCCAAAGCAATCAAAATCAGCGCCACTTTTTTGCGCCCGATCAATTGAGAATCGCCGCTCCCGGTGGGGTCTAAAACATCCCGATAACTGGACATAAGCGTTTTTATACCCTCAATTGCCTTCACTCATCCAGGCCCGCAGCAAACGGGCCATGCGCACAGGGTCCTCATGGGCCATCTGGGTCAGTCCTCTCACAGCCTGGGCCCGGCGGGCCGTGGCCTCAGTTAAACCCGCCAATTCGGGGGGTTCATCCAAAGCCAAGAAATCGCCCTCACGGGCAGTTAAGCGGTTTTCGTCTAAAAGCTCGCCTTCAAGCGGGCGGCGGCGGCGGCCAAAGGCCCAATAGACCACAATCAACAGGGCCAAGATGCTCAGTCCGACCACACCCGTGGTAAGCAGGTTTTTCCACAGTTCGCGGTTGGCAGCTTGGTCCATGGCAGCTTGTTCGTTGCGCTGACTGCTGTCATCAAAGGGCACGGCATGAATGGCAATCGTATCGCCCCTTTCGGCATTGATTCCGGCAGCGGCCACAGCCAACTCGCGCAGATTTTTAATGATCGGATCATCGGGAGAGAGGCCCGCCACACTGGTATTGAGCGCTGGAGACAGGCTGTTGATCGCCACAGACAAAGTCAAGCGGCGCAATTGTCCCGGAGATTTGACCACCTTGGTCTGCACTTCGGGCACTTCAAAATTGCGCACCACTTCTTTGCGCGAAAAGCTGTTATTTTGGTCGCCTTGGTTTTCTTGGTAGGTGGGAATATTGCTGGTCACACCGGGCACACCCCCAGGCGCTGTTTGGGTGCCTTGGCCATTTTCTTGGCTCTCTTTTTCGCTGCGCAGCGACTGCACCGTTTTGGGATCATTGCCCGTGGTTGGCGAAAACGCTTTGCTGACACTCTCTTCTTTGTCAAAATTCAACTCGGCTTTGGCCTGAACCGTAACATTGCCTTCACCCACAACCTGGCTGAGCATTTTTTCGACATCGAGGCGGATGCGCTTTTCGAGCGTGCGCTGGTATTCCAGGCGTTGGGTATTAACACGGGTGACTTCTGTGCCGTTTTCGGCATCGAGCATTTCGCTGTCGAAGAGCAAATGGCCCTGGGTGTCGGTGACAGTGACATGCTGCTGGGCCAGCCCTGGCACACTGTTGGCCACGAGTTTGCTGATGCCTTTGACCTGTTCGGGGGTCAACGTGGTGTCGCCTTTGAGCTTGAGTGTAACCGAGGCGGTGGCAGGGTCTTCGAGCTGGGTAAAGAGCTGTTTTTTGGGAATCGCCAAATGCACCCGCGCCCGCTCCACCCCATCCATTTGCATGATGGTGCGCGAAAGTTCGCCCGCCAGAGCGCGCTGGTAATTGAGGTCAAAGAGGTTGTTGGTAATGCCCATGGTGTCTTTGTCGAAGAGTTCAAAGCCCACCACTCCGCCTTCTTTGGGCAAGTCTTTGGCGGCCATCTCCAAGCGCAAATCGTGAACGGCCTGAGAGGGAACCAAAATCTGCGTCCCCTGCGCTTGGCTGCGCAATTGGTATTGGACCTGTTTTTCTTTGAGCAGCTCGACCATCGCGCCCGCGTCTTTGCTGCCGAGTTCGGCATAGAGCGTGGTCCACTGGGGCTGCTGGGCCCAAAAGACCAAACCAATCAGGCCCCCCACAACCGCGACAGAAAGGCCCCCCAAACCCAGTTTTTGGGTCAGAGAGAGCTGGGATACAAATTTTGTACTTTCTTCTCGCAAGCGCTGGAAATAAGAGGCGGCCATAAAAACCCTTCGGAGAAATTTTGCCAATGCACGGCTTCGGACTTCATGCAGTGCGCCGAAAGCATTATAGCAAACCCCAGGATCACTCTAACATATTCGCTGGCGCTGGGCTGTGGCGAAGCCACAATTGTGACAGGATTTTTACATGTCCCATTTTTAATTCTGGGGCTGTGGACCCTGACCCAAGGGCCAGGAAAAGTTGTGACATTTTTTTTACATTTGAAACATCTCAAACAAAGACCACACCTCAATTTTGAGCATTAACAAAAGCAATCACTATCAAAACGAATATGTGATCAGATATAGGCAATGAATAACATAAATATTGCCGATCCAGATCAAAAGCAATATAATAATACAAATTTTTCATATTTTAATCATCCGTGTTGATCCGTTTGAATTGCTTTTATATTTGCCCTCACAGGAGTTGACTGAATGCCGCGCTATACGCTGACTTTACTCATTTTGGCTTTTTTGGCTGGTTGCAGCACCACCGTTTCACCCCAGACACCCCCCACCCAAGCTACATCCAGCAGCTCCCGGAGCGGAGCCGAAGGGAACCCTCAGCCCCAAGTTGGCAGCCCCAGCTCTCCCAGCCCCACCCCACAAGCGACTCCCCAGGAAGCCGCCCTCCCAATCCCCTCCCCAAACAGCCCTTTGCAAGGCCTGAGTTTGAAGTTGAGCCCCGATCGCCTCTTTCTCACTGCTGTTGGTGAGAAAAAACGCCTAACCCTGGTCGCCAGCGATGCCAGCGGTGGCCCTCTGCCAATGGATCTCAGCCAATTGCAATGGCGCAGCGACAAGCCCCAAGAAATTGCCGTCGATAACCAAGGCGAAGTGACCGCCCTGACAGATTTTGCCACAGCCACGATTTATGTCAGCGATCCCCGCAGCGGCCTCAGCGCCACCGCCGCTGTCGATGTTACCAGCTCAGGCACAAGCTCTTTTTCGGCCCCCAGACCCACCCCTACGCCCATACCGGCTCCTGCTATCACCAGCTTTGGGCCGACATTTGGGCCAGCAGGAACCGTCGTAACGGTCAATGGTAGCCACTTCACAGGCACCACAGCCGTGACCGTCAATGGCGTCAATATGACTGCCTTCACTGTCATCAATGATTCAGCCATGACCGTGACCATACCTACCGGAGCAGCCAGTGGGCCAATCGCAGTGACCACCCCCGCAGGCAACGCCACTTCGACCAGCAATTTCACTTTTCCAGCCACGCTCACAGGCCTTGCACCCGCCACCGGGATTGCCGGAACAGTGGTCACGCTTACGGGCAGCAATTTGATAGGTACCACAGCGGTGACCATCAATGGCATCAATGCCACCTCTTTTACGGTTGTCAACGATACGACTGTCACAGCCGTGGTGCCTGGGGGAAATACCAATGGCAATGTTGTTCTGACCACCCCTGCAGGCAATGTCACAGCCCCTACCGCTTTTGTGGTTGCAGCCCCCACACTGACCGGCCTCAATCTCAACAAAGGACCCACAGGCATCGTATTGACTCTGACAGGCACAAACTTCACAGGGGCCACTACCGTTCAATTTGACGGCACCGCTGCCAGCAACTTTACCGTCAACAGCAATACCCAGATCACGGCCACGGTGCCCACCAGTTTGGCCCTGGGTGCCGTCCAGGCTACGGTGACCACCCCCGGTGGCACCACCTCAGGGCAAACCTTTACTGTTATCCCACGGATGGTCTATGTCAACGGCTCGGTGGTCGGCGGCAACAATGACGGCAGCTCCTGGGCCAATGCCTTCAGTTCGCTGACAGCCGCATTGACCGCTTCTGCAGCCGGGCAAGAGGTTTGGATTGCCGCTGGCACGTATAAACCGGCTGGGGTCGGTGGCGATCGCAATGCCAGATTCCAACTCAAAGACAATGTGAATGTCTATGGCGGATTTAATGGCACCCAGACCCTGCTCAGCCAACGCGACCACTTGGCCCACCCGGTGATTTTAAGTGGAGACCTCAATGGCAATGACAATACCACGATCACAACCACAGAACCCACGCGCAGTGAAAATTCAGTGAGGGTGGTCAATGGAGCCAATAACTTGACACTTGATGGCGTGACAGTTACAGGTGGTAACGACAACCCTGGCGGTGGTGGTGCAGGCCTGGGACTGAATGGGAATAGTGGCGTGACTTTGAATAATCTTAAATTCATTGCTAATTCGGCTGGATTTGGCACGGCAATCTCTTCAAACAACAGTTCTGCAACTGCGACAAATATTGTTTTTGATAACAACAGCTCCTTCAGCCAGGGATCTGCAATAGATCTGGCGAATGGTGGAACATGGACTTTGCAAAATACTGTTTTTACAACTAACCGATCCATTGCTACTGTTCATGGGGCAGTGACTGTCTCTAATGGAAGTATTGCAACGATAACGAACAGTACCTTCTTTGATAATACGGCTAACGGTGCGGGTAATGGAGGGGGTGCGTCCGTAGGGGGTGGTTCCACTCTCACTTTAAACAATTGTATTTTTTGGGGGAGCACGCTCCGCACAGCTGCTGGTAGCGTTGTGAATCTTAACTTCACGACCATTCAGGGCGATGTCGTAGGTATAACGAATGGTGGAACTCTCAACAACGACGGCAATACCCTGGCCACCGACCCGCTCTTTGTCAACACAGGTGATCTCGATGGACCCGATAACCTCTTTGGCAATGCCAACGACGGCCTGCAATTGCAAGCAGGCAGCCCCTCCGCCAATACCGGCACAGCCACAGGCGCGCCCGCCACAGACATCACCGGCCTGGCACGGCCCGTGGGCGGCACCTACGACCGGGGTGCTTACGAACGCACGCCTTAAACGGGCATGCGGATAATTTCGCGGTAGGCCTCCAAGACCTGGTTGCGCATGGTCATGGCCAAACGCATGGCCACATCGGCCTCTTGGCCTGCGACCATCACGTCGTGTAATTCGACATTTTCGCCAGCGGCAAAGCGGTTGGAGAGTTCCCCCGCTTTTTGCTGAGTGGCATTGAGTTTTTCAATGCCTTCGTTTAAAACAGCGGCAAAGTTGCTGTCGGGTTTGGCGGGCGCGCTGTAAGGCTGAGCCAGTTCAAGTCCTTCAGGAATCGGTTGAATGCCAGGCAAATCCATCTTTAGGCCCTCCCAATTTCAAGGGCCTTCATGGCCATGTTTTTGATTGTCTGCGTGGCGGTGATATTCGCCTCGTAGGCCCGTGAGGCCGAGATCATATCCGTCATTTCGGCCACAACATTGACGTTGGGGTATTCGACGTAGCCCTGATCGTTGGCATCGGGGTGTTCGGGCTCGTAGACCATTTTGCCCTCGCGGCGGTCGTCGGTTAAAGCCACGGCCTGCACGCCTTGGCCTTGTTGCAGCGGTGCGCCGGTGGCCAGACTCTGAATCCGGGCCTGTAAATTTTGCTCAAAGATCGGTTTAAACACAACCTGTTGGCGCTGGTAGGCCCCCCCCGCTTCGGTGCGGGTGGTATTGGCATTGGCCAGGTTATTTGAGATGGTGTTGATGCGCAGCCGTTGGGCCGACAGCGCCGATGCGCTGATACGGAGATCATGTTGAAAACTCATTAGCGACCGCCTTCATCTATCACGTATTTAATGCCCGAGAAACGCCCCGCCAACATTTGTGAGACCGCTGAATAGCTGACCGAGGCCTGGGCCATGCGGGTCATTTCCAATTCCAAATCAACGGAGTTGCCATCGTTGCGCATGCTGCTCTGAGGCTGCAGAATGGAGATCGGCGGGTCGGCGGGCAGGCCATCGAGGGGCAAATGTTTTTCGTGGGTGAGATAGCCCGCCAACGAAGCAGCAGAACCGTTATTCCGCGCCTGGGTCAGCCCTTTTTGTAATTGGGCCTCAAATTCCACCTCTGAGGCCTTAAAGCTGGGGGTGTCGGCATTGGCCAGATTGTTTGAAATCACCCGCTGCCGCGCACTCAGGCCGTCGAGGGCCCCGTGCAGGGTCTGGGTCATTTTGTGAATCTGGTCAAACATGGTTGTGTCTCCGTTTGGGATTTATCGGCCGTGTTTGGGCAGAACTTAAACCCCTGTGGGAGATTATAACAAAATTAGCCACCCCGTTTGGGGCCTTTGCTCGGTCGGCCCGAAGACGCGGGCCGCGAACGCCCAGCAGAAGGTCCTCCCCGCGATTTGCCCGAAGACCCCGTGCGGGGTTTATCTGAGGACGAAGAACGGGATCGATCTGATGAATAGCCACGCGGTTTATCTGAGTCTGAGCTGCGTGAGCGATCTGCTGAGTAACCCCTGGGTTTGTCTGACGATGAAGGCCGAGAGCGGCCTGCGGAATACGTCCGGGGCTTGTCTGAGGCATCTGCTTGAGAGCGATCGGGCGAATAACCCCGTGACTTATCTGCAGAATAGCCGCGTGGCTTGTCTGAACTTGAGCTGCGAGAACGATCTGCCGAGTAACCCCTGGGTTTATCTGAGCTTGAGCTGCGCGTTCTGTCCGAAGAGTAACCACGCGGCTTATCCGAATCCGAAGGCCGAGAGCGACCCCCAGAGTAAGTCCGGGGCTTGTCTGAAGCTTCTCCTTGAGAGCGATCGGGAGAATAGCCCCGTGACTTGTCGGCTGAGTAGCCCCGCGGTTTATCTGATGCCTCACCTTGAGAGCGGTCTGGCGAATAGCCCCGCGATTTATCCGCTGAATAACCCCGGGGTTTGTCGGAGGACGAACTGCGCGCTCTGGTTGAAAAAGCGGCACGGGGCCGATCTGAGGCCGGGCTGCGTTTTTCTTCGCGTTCGCCCTGCACAGGTCGCGTCACACGTCTTGGTCCCTTCGTCCTGTCTTCCCGAGGACCGTCTTTTTTAGCCTCCGTCCGTTGGCCGGGCTTCCAAACCAAGGGAGCTTCAGTCGCTTCCGTCGGTTTGGCATGGGGCACACGGGCGGGCTTCTCAGCTTTGATCTTGGTCTTTTTGATCAGGATATGGACTTCCTCTTCCGTCAGCGAGCGCCAGGTTCCCTCACGCAAATTGCCCAAGAGCAAAGGCCCAAAAGCAGTGCGTTCAAGGGTGACGACGTCGAGGCCCACCGAACGGCACATTCTGCGAATCTGGCGGTTGCGGCCCTCTTTGAGCCCAAATTCAATCCAGCTATTTTCACTGCGCTGTTTGAGTCGCACCACACGCGCTGGCTGGGTTTTGCCATCGGAGAGGTCAACGCCTGTGCGCATATAGTTGAGGGCCAGATCGGTGGCTTTGCCTTTGACCTGCACCTTGTAGACCTTTTCGAGTTTAAAACGCGGGTGCAAGAGTTTTTCAGTCAGCTCGCCATCGTTGGTCAAGAGCAAGAGGCCACAGCTGTTTTGATCGAGCCTGCCCACCGGGTGCAAAGACTCAAATTCTTTGGGCAAAAGGGTGTAAATTGTCTTGGGTTGGTGGGGATCCGAGCGGCTGACCATATACCCTTCGGGTTTGTTCAGGATAATATATTTCTTTTCATCGGGCATCAGCACCTTGTACCCATCGAGGGTAACGGTGTCTTTTTCAGGATCAATCGTCGTACCCAGGGTCTCACAGACCTTGCCATTGATCGCCACACGGCCAGCGAGGATCATCCGCTCGCTGCTCCGGCGCGAACCCAGCCCCGCTTGGGCCAGGTATTTGTGTAAACGCATTGCTTCTTTCATTTTTTCACTCAATCACTACCCATTACAGGGAGATATTTCTAAATCTTCGGGCAAATCATACAGGCGCTGCAAACTGGCCCGGTCCCGTTCGCTGAGCTCCCAGCTGCCATCAAAACGGGCATACATGGCATGGTACATCAAATCTTCGGCATGGCCACTGTGGCCGAGTCCCAGCGCGTGCCCGACCTCATGGGTGGCAATCGCCAGCAATTCATTTTCAGAAAAGAGCGCTTCACCGGGCGCCATGGCCGTGCCATCTTGGGCCTTGATCGCCAAAAAGAGGGTGCTCTTGTGGCGAATTTTTTTGGTTTTCTTGTCGAGATAAGGGGTGGGATACGCCGCCCGCCCCCAGGTCACTTCACTTTCGGGGTATTTCTCTTGCCAAAGCACCTGAATTTGGGCCTGTTTGGGGTTGTTGACCCATTGAAAGCGCAGTTTGGGGACGGCTTTGCTCCAATTGAGAAAGGCCTGCTGCACCAGCGGCGTATACATGGCTGGATTCTTCGCTCCCCAGGCCTTGTTCACGGGTGGGATATACACCTTCAGCGGCATTTCAGCCGCAAACCAGCGGTAATTTTGGTAAAAATGCAGATCGTGTTTTTCATAACAGAGGTAGTCCTGCCCTTGGTAGGTCTGGTTGGGGTCGCGCTGAGCACGTGCCTCAAAGTTCCAGGCAGGGCAAGAGACAGCCAGCAAGAGCAGCGCAAGTCCGCATTTTTGAATCGGTTTGATCATGTTTATTCCGCCCCCTAATTACTCACCTGCCCGCGAATCTCCCCTGCAGGATAGGCCTTGGAATGCACGTTCAGGTAGAAATTGCCTTGGAGCAAATCTTGCAGCAGCGCTGCTGTCAGGGGTTGGGTGGCATCACTTCTGCGCCAGGTGCCACTGAGGCGATTGCCTTGAATTTGCAGATCTTTGACCACAGCTCCGTTGGCGCCTTTGGCCCCTTTGTGCAAATGGGCTCCTATAGCGGGGCCACTCAGATTGACAAAGGCAGCAGAGATTGTGGCCTCGGTCTGTGCGGCATTGAGGCTGACGCGGGCACTGCCACTGGCGCCAGATTTGGTGGTTGGCACTTCTTGGTCGCCTTCGAGCAAGACGGCAAAATCTTTGCCTGTGCTGGCCAGCAACTGGCCGCGAATTTCGCCATCGGCCTGGGCCTGGGTGTGCAAATTGAGATATAAATTGCCTTTGCTCAGTTCATCCAATAATTCTTTGCTCAAGGGCTGATCGCTGTCGCTGCTTTTCCAGGTCAGGGCAAAGCGATTGCCTGTGACAGTGACCGTTTTGACGGGGTCCCCTTTGGCGCCTTTGGCCCCTTTGTGGATATGCGCCGCTGTGACAGCACCGCTTAAGCCACTGACGACGCCATTCAGACTGAATTCTGTTTTCTCTGGGTTGAGGCTGGCACTGGCCACACCAAAACCTGCCGTGGTGACCTGGGGTGTCTCTTGGCTGCCATCGAGTTCAGCCAAAAAGCTCTGCCCAGCAGGAGAGGGCGAGCTGGTGGGGGTACTCAAAGGCAGCGGGCTGGCTGTTCCGGGATTGGAGGCTGTTCCGGGTGTAGACTTGGGCACCTGGCAGGCGGCCAAAGTCAGGAGTAAAAGGGCGGGGGCCAGAATTTTGAAAGAGGGGGTTAAACGGGTCATAAAAGGTCCTTTCGGGCACAGACTGGAAAACAGCAAGCGAAATTAGCAGGCTTGCTCCAGTATACCGCTCTCGACTTGAGCGGGCCAATTGAGCGCAAAGAGATCGAGCAGGGGCGCTGTCTCGGTCAATTGCACCTGGGTTTCAAAGACCATGCCCAAACGGGTGAGCAGCTGAATCGAGCGGCGATTGTCGCTGTCGGTGATCGCCACCAAACGCGCCAAGTGAAACTGCTCACGGGCCAAAGCCACACAGGCCTGCGCCGCTTCAAAAGCATAGCCCTGCCCACAATAGCGCGCCAAAAAGGCAAAACCCAGATCCACATCGGGCAAAGTCGGGCGTTTGATCAGCCCACAGAGCCCGCTCAACTCCCCTGTGCTTTTGAGCGCCACGCCATAGAGCCCAAAGCCCCGCTCCTGATACATCTTAAGCGGCCCTTTTTGCAAATAGCCCAGAGCATCGGCTTCTGTTTTGACCATCATCTGCCCAATAAAACGCAACCAGCCGGGCTCATTGAGCAAAGCCAAAATAAAGAAGGCATCGGCCGGTTCGAGCCAGCGCAAACAGAGACGGGGGGTTTCTGCGACAAGCATCATGATTGGAGTATAGCTTCCTTCGGCTCCGCTCAGGAAGCATTCGGTTTCGCTCAGGACGGGGCGCGGGCGTTGAGGTCGAGTTTGTAGACTTTGTTTTCGGAAAGGATGTTTAAGGTATTTTAATTTCTGGCAAGATATCCGGTAGGGTAACAGCATAGACTTGCCCTTTTGTTGTCCCATTCTCTTCTAGTGGCCCTGTGACAAAGATAACCCAATGATTTTTGTCTACAATAACCACCTTATAAATACTCGAAAAAAATTTATTTAAAAAATACATCTCTCCTGTCCGATCTTGCCCTGGCAGATTTAGCGTCCTCACCTCTCCTGAGGTTTTGACAATACGAATACGGCTGCGATCTAAGACCAGGATTAAATCATGAGTTGAATCATATTGCATATCTGTTGGACTCTCAAAACTGGCTTCTTGACCCTGTCCATCGTGAGAAAATTTCTTTTGACTGTTTCCAGCCAAAGTTGTCACCCGATTGTTTTCAATCATGCGAATGGCCCGATTATCATAATCATCCACATATAACCGAGAGGAGCGTGGGTCTATATCTAAAACAAGATCTTGACCAAATTGTGCATCTTTACCCAGCTCACCATCAACAAAACCATCAATACGTTTAAGATCCGAAAAATACTGCTGATGAAGCATAATGCTCTTTTCTGTTTGAAGATCCCAGGCTTGTAGACCATTACCAAATAAGCTATAAATCAAGCGATGGTTTAATGCATCATAAACCATACTGCGTAATGAAAAACGAGGTGCTTCATTATTTTTATTCAGAGTCACAACGCTTCTATCTGGTTGAAGTTTGCGCAAAAAAGACCTATCCAAAAAATAAATACTTTGATCTGGAAACACAATACAGTTATGAAAACCAGTAAATTCAGCGGTATTGGTGGGGCCATCAATCAGAACAGAGGGATTGAGTTTTGTACTAATCACCTGAGTAATTTGCCTTTGAGAAGAAGAAAACTGGTAAAGCCCTGATTTTCCTGGAAAATAAAAATTACCCTTTTGATCGATACAACTCGGATTGATACTACCATATATTGCTTTTTCTTCAGCACTCAAATGAACGCCCCAATATTCTGCCAGATTTTCAAGCGGCCTGAGCGTAATACCATTTTCTGAGAGCAGATTGGAGGGTGCTGCTGAAGAGGGGGTAGCAGGGGGAGGTAAAGAGGATTGAGGGGAAGGAGTCGCTAATGGCTGTATGCTTTGTCCTGCTGAAGGCTTTGCAGAGTGAGAAGGCTTTGCAGGTTCCACCTGAGGCAATGGCTGGCATGAAAGCAAACACAAGCCCAGCATCCAAGTAAACGATTTCATCACCCGCCCCCTTTTGCTCCACTGTTCTTATTTTAACCCATCTCCAGATTATCTCAACACCCACCAATAAAAATCATATTATTGGATTATCGAGCCATTTTAAGTTTTTTTTTTTACATTATCTTAATATTTGACTTTATTGGTGATGCGTATTACACTTTTTCCATCCAGATAGAGACACTGAGGGTTGCCATGTTTAAATCCAAATTCTGTTTTGCCTTGTTTTTTCTCTCAGCGTGTTCAGTTTCGCCCCTGGTTTTAACACCGCCCAAAACAAATACATCATTTCTGGCTTTTTCTGAAACCCAATCGCTTCTACCGGAACAAGTTCAAGATTTTGTCCTGCAAAAGCTCAAAAAAGAAGGCCATAAACTTCCCAAAACAGCTAAATTTACCCCCGACTGGTATAGCAACCCCCCTCAGGCGGGCCTGAACAAAACACCCGATCTCACGATTACAGATGTCTGGCTCAATGGTCAAAGTATTCAGGGGCCAAATGCGCCCTCTCTACTCCGCCCAGAATGGGATGGGCAACCCCTGGAGTTGGTGCTCAAAGGCCAATTTGAAAACAAAAAAGACAAAGACCTCAAGCTCAAAGCATTTCTCTTTACCCTTGAACCCACTGTTTTGCTGCGCTCAATGGCTCCCAATGAAAATGAGCCCACCGCAAGGATTTTGCTTGACGACGCCATTTTGCTCACCCCGCTATCTGTCTCGGGAACTGAAATTCGGGTCAAACTACCCCAGGAAGGTCTCCCAGACTTATTTTTGCGTGGTTTACACAAGCTAACCCTGATCAAAAACCACTTTTATTTTGATACCCAAATTAAAGTGGGGGAACCCCTTGCTGCGCCACCAACAGGTGCTCTACAGCCTCAAATCCAAAGTATTGAAGTAGTACGCAACAACAAAGGCCAACCGCGTTTTTTACGCTGTACGGGCTCTGGATTGATGCTCATGCCGAAATTCAGTTATGCCCAGGTCGACTCCGAGTTTGCCTTTGGCTATCAAAGCCAAATTGTGCAAAATGAAGCCACCAGAGAATACGAAACATTGATTCACATTCCCGACCCCGATTCGTTTGATCTCAATGCTCAACATACCCTGACCTACGCCACACCTTTTGGCACCACCTTTAAGCAGTTTTAAGAGGAACCCACTGTGAAAATAAAACATCTGTTTCAAACCCTCTTGGCTGGTTTACTGATTTTGAGTGCCTGCCAAACACAACCCACAGCCAATAACGCCCTTCCTCGCTCAATAACAAATGCCTCAAAAGCTGCTTTTGCGAATACAAAAGGCCCTTACACGGGCCCTGTCAGCCTGAAAATAGACACAGGTTTGATAAAAAAAACTACAGGTAAAATCCTGGACATCAATCCAAATCAGGGTGGGTTTCAGACCCAAGCGGTACCGAATGGCCCCGTGGTATTTTCAGAAAACCTGCTCCTGAATCAGAACAAAGAACAAGAATGGCTACGCAATTTTAAAGCCCCAGACACCAGCAAACGCTATATTGTGCATGTGGCCAAACAAGAATCCCAGAATGGCAAAGAAGGCAGAGTGCAGCTCAACCTCAATGGCGCTTGGGTGATTCGCGAAAAAGACTTTGAGCGAGGCGAAAAAGACTTTGAGACCACGGGCTTATTGCTCAATGGCAATAACTTCCTCAAAATTCGCCTCAAAGGCAAGACGGGTAGCCAAATTACCGTCACCGTGGTCGAAGCAGGAGAAGCAGGAACCATCTTGCGCCGCCGGGGCTGGGAAAAAGACAAAGATCTGACCCAAGCGGATCGCATTCGCAACAATGATACAAACATCTTTGACCCCAATGACCCCAGCAGTTTGGGCGGCTTGCAACCTTATGAAGGGGATTTGATCTCTACAACATCCCCTGATATTGCCATTGGTGAAACCGAGGCAAACGGAAGTCGTTCACGTATTTTTACCGGAGAGGTTCTGGTTGCTTTACAAGAACCTCGCACAGAGAAACTGCAAGCCCTTTTAGAAAGATTTCCTGTTGAAGTGCTCAGCACAGAGGATTTTTCGGGTTTGAGCATTGCCCATCTACGCTTAAAATTCGACGAAGTATCGTTGAATACATTGGCTGAAAATATTCAAGCCTTAAATACCAGAGATGATGCACCGGCTTTGCTTAATGCCAAATTCTCATCTATAAATACAGCAAAAACCCTCGCTTTAACTCTGGATTTGCAGCGCAATGCAACTGATTTAATCTACAATGTTGCACTACATAATCCAGTAGTAAGCCAAGAAGCCGCAACCCTTGACAGTGAAGAAGAAACAAATACAAGCAAAAGAAATTTAACTTCCATTCAATTGCCTTTTTCTGCAAGCAAGTTCTGGTGGCTCAACCAAACCCATGTACGTGAAGCCTGGAACTACTCAGGAGGGCATAATATGGCTATCGCTATTCTAGACACAGAATTTGGTTACATTCATGACAAAACCATCGTATTAGATTACCAAAACCCTTCTTACCCTATTCTCACACAGCAGATTAAAGGCTATCCTGAGTTTAAAGAGCGCGTAATAACAGCGCTGCCTCCTAACCAAAGTTATTTAATTATAAACTCAAAGGATGACACTCAAATTAAAAGTGTCGAAGGCAGTGCCAACTATCCTCCTCCTGAACCACCTCAGTTGAGCACACCTCCGGGACACGGCCTTTTTGTATCACAGTTGGTAGCTTCGGCCAAGGATGATCAGCAAGGAATTGTAGGAGTTGCCCCGTTTACGAAGATTTTACCCATGACTATTAGCACAGGCTTTATAGAAGCGACAGACGTGAATTCTGAGTTTTCTATAACCAAGCAACTCAACCGCCTTATCAAAGAAAATGTTTCAGTTGATGTCATCAATATTTCGACTGGCCGACAAATAAATTTTTGGGACCTCTATATTTGGAGCACATTACCGGTCTCTCCTCCGTTTATTCCTGTTACTATTCGAATTCCTGTTCTCTCAGGCATTTCAACTCTCGGTATGAACATTGCTGTCCTCCAGGATAGAATCAACAAATTAACCGCCCAGAATACAATTGTTGTAGCATCTGGAGGAAATGATGGTGTTCTCAATAATGATCAAACGGTAGAAAAGAATAATATTCCTTCTACTTTAGACAATGTAATTGGGGTTGGGGCTTACCAAAGAAATAATTTGGGCTTTCTAGAACAAGCGATTTTTAACGATGGCAAGGAAATTGCCTCAAATTACGGCTCAAAAATTGATATCTGGGCTCCTGGCAAAGAGATTCTTGTTCTAGATCGTGAATATAATGGTAGCAATTCGCCAATCACAAACTCTCATATAGGCTATGAAGACCAATTCATAACTAGGCAAGGCACCAGTTACGCCGCTCCCCAGGTGGCAGGCGTCATTGCCCTGATGAAATCCTGGAAAAAAAGTTTAAATACCCAAGAAGCGTTGAATATTCTCAGATCTTCAGGGGAGCAACTCAACAGTTTTAATTTCTCAGGCACGCCAAACCCTGTTGGGCTGAATGCCCTGGCAGCCATCAAACACCCCAGCATCAATGCCAAGCCCTACCAAGCTTACACCGGCACCGCCCAGGCCAATGGCACCGTGCTGATCAACGGCACAACTTACACCACCAAGCCCCATTATTTAGACCTCGACCCGACCATCCAGGTGGGCAGTTCCATTTCCCTTTCCGGCTGGTTGCGGGCCGACAACCCCAATATTCCCGCCAATGAAATTCACTTGATTGGCCTCGAAACCAATCCCTTACAATTGGTTCAGTTTCTCCCCACTGTTGGTGCATTGGACCCCATTCCTTTTACGATTGCAAACCAACATTATCTTGCCATTCCCAATTATTTTAGCGGTTCTACCTATCATATCAGCTCCCACATTTACCGCTGGAATGGCAGTCAATTTATTTTACATCAAGCAATTCCGACCTTCGGAGCCTATGATTTATTGCCTTTCAAAATTGGGAATCAAACATTTTTGGCAGTTGCAAATTATGATGAAACCCGTTTCATGGCCGCATCAGAAATCTATCGCTGGGATGGCGCTCAATTTGTTCCGTTTCAAAGCTTTGCAGACACAGGCGGCGTTGACTGGGAATACTTTGAAATAGATGGGGGACATTACCTCGCTTTAGCTAATTTTTTCAACGGCAGCTTTTCCCGTCAATCTCAGATTTTTAAATGGAATGGGGTCAATTTTGCGCCCTTTCAAACATTACAAACCAATGGTGCCCATAAATGGACCCACTTCATGACCACAGGAACAGAAAAGTACTTAGCACTCACCACCTATTTAAGTGCCAATCAAAACGATCCTGTCTCAGAGTTGTACAAGTGGAATGGTAGCCAATTTGTGTTTAACCAAACATTTGCAACCGACAATGACATGGACTTTGAACCCTTTACCATTAATGGCCAACTTTATACTGCGATTATCAACAACGGTCGAATCAACGATGCCATTGAATCAAAAATCCTGAAATGGGAAAATAACCGTTTTGTAGATTTCCAAAATGTCTCCACCACAGGGGCAAGAAACTGGAATTACTTTTCCGCAAATAATGGGCATTACTTGGTTTTGACAAGCAATGCGAAAGGCCCTCAGATTTATCGCTGGAACGGCAATACTTTTGAGCTTTATCATGAAGTCTCAATGGTGGGGGCTTGGGGCAGTGCTTTATTTAATCCCAACCCAACAGAGTATTTTCTGATTCTTAGCAGTCTTCGGGGCGCTCTGGGCTATGCAGATCCAAGCCGGGTTTATAAATTTAATCCTTAAACAACCCGTTATCAAGGCTTCGCGACAGAGATCCTCCAAAGCCGCCCCTCAACACTGTCCACCACCATCAGCCCGCCATCAGCCGCCTGCGCCAAACCCATTGGCCGGTACTTCGCCTCCCCCGGACTGCGGATATTTTGACTGCCTGCAAAGCCATCCGCAAAGACCTCCCAGCCCGGCCCAGCAGCCGCAGGGCGGTATTGACCCTGTTTGTCAAAGGGCACAAACACCACCTGATACCCTTCCTGCTGATTCCCGCGGTTCCAAGAGCCATGAAAGGCAATCAACGCCCCGCCTTGGTACTTTTCAGGAAAAGCGCTGCCGGTGTAAAAAAGCAAATCATTGGGGGCATAATGGGCCGGAAAGCCAATCAACGGCGCTTTGGTCGCCGCACAACGCCCCACTTTTTGGCCATCGCCACCATATTCAGGCCCCAGCACTTTTTGTTTGCGGGCCGGATCAAAATAACAGGTGGGCCAGCCCAAATCGTCCCCAGACTGGATCTGGGCAAATTCTTCGGCAGGCAATTCGGCATTTTGGGCTGCGCTGTAAAGCTGTGGAAAGAGTGTATCGAGCTGATCGCGGCCATGTTGGGCCAGGTGCAAGCCCGAAACAGGGTGCCAGTCCAGCGCCACCGCATTGCGAATGCCCGTGGCATAACGCAGCCCGGTCGCTTTGGTCTGCTCCAATAGATCGGCTTTAAAGCGCCAAATGCCGCCAAATTCAGTTAAAAGTGGGCAGGGCTCTTGGCCCGGTGAACCCGGTCGGCGGTCTTGGGCCTGACAGGCATTGGAAGGCGCACCCACATTGACATAGACAAACCCCTTGCCATCGAGGGCCAATGAGCGGGCATTGTGCTGGCTTTGAGAGCCCAGGTCTTTGACCAGACGCTCGGGCTGAGCAGTGGGCACAAGCAGGCCATTGGCGCCATTCATGCCCCCACTGGGCAGGGATACCCGCCAAACCTCTGTGCCACTGGCATAATAGAGAAAAGAGCCATCGATCGCCAGGCCTGTGCCACAGACAGACCCACCAAAGCGTTCCAACTGCTCGGCCCGGCCATTGCGGTTGGCATCGCGCAGGGCCACCAGACAATGCCCTTGCACAGGTGAGCTGAGAATCACAAAGACATCCCCATTGGCGCGGCTGACGATATGCCGGGCAGGGCCAACGCCATCAGCCAAGACCTGCGCCTGAAAACCAACGGGCACAGCAATCTCTTGGGTCAAAACAGGGCTGTCTGACAGAGCGACAGCAGAGGAAGGGGTCTCAGAGTCCGAGCTTGAACTTGAAGCAGAACCGCCAGGCCCCTGGCAGGCCAACAAAAGACAGAAGCTTGCCCACAAACCAAGGCGAGACAGCCGTTTCAAGGGCTATTTCTGCAATTGGGCCACAACCCAATCCATGGCCTTGGGTTCAAAGATCAGCTGCAAATGGTGCATCGGCAGAATGGTCTGATCGAGCAATTTGGCGCCACCAGCGGTCAGGTCTTCTGCTGCGGCGACACTTTTGACCAGGGCCAAACCATCACTGGGGCCGTCGGTCTCGTTGAGAATGCCAGGAATGCTGGGGCTGTTGCCGGCCAAAATACCGACCTGAATTTCAGGGCGCACGGGTGAGCGTTTCATTTGACCGACAATATCTCCCGAGGCCTTGATCACGGCATCAATGCCGGGGCTTTCGCTGACAAAACCTTTGCCGCCATTGTACGTGGTATACCAATCGGGATTGAGGGGGCCAATCGGATAGGTCTTGTCCCAGCGGGCCAACATCTGGGCCTGACCTTTAAAATAGGGCCCCGCAAAATTGCTGCGCGAGGCATCGCGCCAAGTGCCGTAAATAATCGCCTTGGTCCAGGCCACGGGCGCGTATTTAACCGGATCATCGTCTTCGGGAATCAGGGCCCAATGCACCACCGAGTGGCGGAAAGTATAGTCAATACCCCGTTGCGGCGCACCAATAAAGAGCGCTTTGCGGATCGATTTTTGGTAGGGCTTCATACCGGGGGTGAGTACATCCGAGGTGTACAGACGCAGGCTAAAACCGCCTTTGCTGTGGGCCACAGCATCCACCAGGGGCGCTTTGGTGATCTGTTTGATGCGGTTGACCGCATTGTGAATGTGGTTGACCCAGACAAAATTGTCGCCATGTTTATTGGCAAAGGTCACAGCAAAGACGCGGTAGCCTTTGCTTTTGAGGTGTTGCATCAGACCGCTTTTGCGGCTGGTATAAGGTGGGGTGGCCCAATTGGAGGTGGCGTTGACATTGGCGCCGTGAATCAGCAAAACAGGGATTTGGGAGGCGAGTTGGGCAGGGGCACCCGCATCGTGCAGGCAGACATCGGTCGAGGGGGGGAGTTCGTTGCCAAAACAGCTGACCACTTCGGGATCGCGCTGACGGCCCCGATCTTGCATAATCTCAACGGGCAGGCCGGGGGTGCGCAGCAATTCCATGTTTTCCCAGTATTGGCCTTTGGCGGTTTTGACCACCTGGAAGTTTTCAAAACCGGTTTGGGCTGGGCGCAGATCGGCCACCGCAGCAGAAGAGGCGTTCAGACGGTTTAAAACAGCGGGGTTTTGTGAACCAATGGGGGCAGAAACAGGGCCTGATTGACAGGCCGCAAGTGCGGAGAGGACAAGAGAAACGCCAAGCAGGCGACGCAGCGGTGTGAACATAATGGACCGGATCTCCCTGGATAATCCCAAAACTAATAAGCCGAAACGAAAACTTAACAGTATCTTAATCAAGATCAAACAATAAAGCACTTACAAGCCACTTACAAAAGCGCCTGAGAGAAGATTTCGGTTCTCGGAAAAAGCTGTGAAACTGAACCGTGTTCAGCAGAATCGCACTGATCTATCTGGTTCATTTTGATACATTGGGTTTGCACAGGTTTGAGAAGGGAAACTTCCTCCGTTCATTATAGCGAAAATTTAAAGAAACTTAGCAAAGGTTTTTATTATACTTAATAATTTAAGACGGGCCCTGAGCGCTTTCAGATCAAGAAGAGGTGCTTGTAAGTGGCTTGTAATTCAAAAGTATTAAACTTTGGTTAAATTTTCAAAGATTTCAAGGAGGCGCACTGTGGCCCAAGTAACACAGATCTCTCAGCCCCCCGCTTTAAGCGCCCAAAAAAAATGGAGCATCGCCTTCATTCTCTTTGGCATGTATGTCACCTTTGGCATGAGCTGGCTGGGCATTGTTCCCGTTTTGCCCGAATTGCTCAAAACTCTGCAGATTGACGTCTCACAGGGCTCTTCTCTCTACTCGATTGTCTCTTTGGCCAAAAGCATTGTGCCGATTTTGGCCGGTATTCTCGCCGCCCGCTGGGGCCTGACCAAGACCATGCGTCTCAGTGGTGCGCTGATTTTAATTGGCCTGCTGATCCCGTTTTTGCCCGCTTATGGCATGTGGATTATTGCCCGCTTTATCTTTGGCATGGGCGGCGCCATTTGGGTGGCCCTGATGGGGGCTGTGACCATGCAGATTTTTGAAGCGAATCAACGCCCGATTATCAATGCCTTTAATGGCGTGGCCGTGAATATCGGGATTATTCTCGCGCTGCAATTGACCCTGCCCCTGAGTGCTTCACTGGGCTGGAAAAACACCCTGGCGCTTTACAGCCTGCTCAGCGGCCTGTTTTTGCTCGGCCTCTTTGCCGTGGGCCCCTTGGCTCCCGCTCCGGCCAAAGCTGCCAAAGGCGAAGCCGCCAGCAACACCCCCAAAGCCGATGGCCCCAAATACCTCGACACCCTCAAAATGCCCGTGACCTGGATTGTTTCACTCTCCTTTGCAGGGCCGCTGGCCCTGTATCTGGTGCTGAATTATTGGCTGCCAATTTACTTTCAAGAGGTGAGCTGGCTGGTGCCTGCCGCGCAGGGTCTCGACGAAGTGGCCCGCAAAAAAATGGTCAAAGGCGAGATCAACCAATTGATGAGTTGGCTGAATCTCTGGGGCTGTGTCAGCTCAATTGCCACCGGCTTTTTGCTGCAGCGCTTTAAAAAGACCAAGCCCTTTATTTTGGCTGCCGCCCTGCTTTTGCCCGTGGCCTCGCTGATGGCCCTGCAGAGCAGCAACAAAGGCCTGCTGACCCTGATGCTGGCCCTGACCGGCGTGGGCATGTTTTTGAGTGTCTCACCGCTGGTAACTTTGCTGCAGAGCCAACCGAAAATGAACCCCATGGTGATCGGCATGATCATGGGCACCATGTTCAGCGTCACTTATATCCTCTCCGCCATGGCCCCTGAATTGGTGAGTATGGGTTACAAAGCCAAAATGCCGCTGCAGATGCTCTTAATGATCTGTTGTGTGCTCACGCTTTCTCCCGCCATTGCCTTGACCCTGCCCGAAAAAGCAGCCGATTAATCGGCATCGACTTGGGCCTAAACTTGAGCCCGACTCACTAGCGCTTTCTCCAAACCCGTGACCAGCTCTGCAAGGGGCTGGTCACTGTCTTTGAGGGCCCTCAGCGCAGGCATCATGACCTGGATAAAAAAGCCGATCTGCTCCAAGATCTCGACAATCAGCGGGATGCCAATATTCTGGTTCTCAGCTTTGAGCGCGTAATTCAGGTAGACCTGCTGCTCCTGGTTGATGCCCAGGTAGCCGATCGGCAAAATCTGGCTGCAGGTCATGAGCAATTGGTAGCCCTCCAGCAGACGCTGGGGTGAGAGCCCAGCATAATGCAGCGGAAGCGTCAGCAAAAATTGCAGGGTCGAGGCCCTTGCCAATTCGGGTTGCAACTCGACCAAGTCGGCATGTTTGAGAATGTCTTCGCTGAAGAAAATCTGGGCCACATATTGGGCCTCAGGAGGCGGTCCCTCCGTTTCGGGCTGTTCAGGATCGAGCGCCACCAAGAGGCTTTCAAAATGCAGGTCGGGGCCAGGTACCAGGCGCTCAGCCGCATACCCCAGATAGAGCAAGAATTCAAACAGGCGTTGCAAAGGCGTGGTGGTCTTTTCTGTCATGGCTAAAAGGTCCTTTATGGGGTTTAAAATGGGGCTTTATTTACTGGGGTCAAGACTCATGCCGCGTTTGAGCAATGTAATGGCATCGGCTTCGGGCAGCAGATCGACATTGGGCACCCCCAAGACCGTTTCCGCCAGATAGCGCATTTCTGCATTTCCGGCTTTGACCCCTGCAATGATCTTTTTCGCGCCTTCGTCAGGAGAAGCCCCCAATAATTGCACACTGGCTTCGGTAGAGATCGCACGCAGATCGCGCACCTCTGTCTGCAAGGTCTGCAATTGGCCTTCGAGTTGTGCCAAGGTGGCCTGGCTCTTTTTGATCGCACTGTCAAGACTTTGAAAACGCAGTTCTTGGGCTGGCGTGCGATCTTCAGGCAGGTGATCTTTTTCGCGAATCTGGGGTTCAAGGCCCAACCGCACTTCGTGGATCTGGGCCTGCAATTGTTGAATCTGCTGGCCTTTGGTCTCTTGTTTAAGCGTGCTTTGCTGGATCACCCCTTTGAGGTCATCAATTTTGCCCTGCCGCTGAGAGCCTTTGACCTTGCAATAGATGGCACAGCCCACGGTTGCAGCCAAAGCGGCACCCGCCAAGGCCCAGCCCACGGGTGTCGCCAAGGCTCCCACCGCCACCGCAATGGCCACGGCACCGGCAGCAATGCCCAAGATGTTTTTCATAATTTTGATCGCTTTAAAACCAATATCTGCCCGCTTGATCACTTGCTGTGCCACGGTTTTGGCCTCATCAGAGATTGGGCCCGCAGGCAATTTGCGAATCGCCGCCGCTTTGGCGCGCAGCTCAGCCACTTCTTCAAGGCGGCTGCTTTTGCGGCTAAAAAACATGCCAATTTTGCCCATGCGGGTCTGGGGGTTTTCGAGTTCATTGGCTTTTTTATCAAATTCGGCGGCCATTTTATCGCGACCAGGGCCATCAGCCAGCAGGGCCCGCGACATTTCAACACGGTCCAGCGCTTTATTGACCAGTCCCGCATTCTGGTAGAGCTCAATGCCTTCACTGACGATCTGCAGGGCACCGCCTCCGACCATAATCCCGGTCAGCGCGCTCCCCTGAACCAATTGACCCGCTCCCGAACTCAAGGTATCGGCAAAACTCTGGGCGGTTTTCGAAGCCGAGACCCCTTGGGCAATAAAATTGGTGGCACTGACAATCGGAGTGACCTTTTGCACCACATCAACGGTATTGCGCACAGCCCCGCGATTGCCTTCGTGGGTCAGGTTATCACCAACCTCTTGCAGGGCCTGGCCCTTGCTCTGAACAGAATCGGCACAGGCCCGCATGATCGGCTGGGCTGCAGAAATAGCAGCGATCACCTCGCGGGTTTTAGAGGGATCGTTCCAGAGGGCCTGCCGGGCCGCAAAAATGGTATCGGTGGCCAATCCGGCACTTTCAAAATGGCCATGGACCTCTTTTAAGACCGTGTCTACCTGCTGCCAATCGGGTTCATCGGCCGCCAAAAGCTGGGTGAGTTGGGTGCGGTTTTCGCCCAATTTGTCGGCACTGCCTCTGAGATCGCTGGCCTTCTGAAGCTGAACCTGAGCAGCACTGGTCACATCAGCTCCCAATGTGCGGTTGTCATGGGCCTCAATAAAGCCGCCAGCAAAATAATTTTTACCCGCCCGTCCGATAGCTGCAATGCCACCGCCAACGGCACTCAAAGCCATACCGCCGTATTTTTGAACCGTTTCTAAATTTCCCAACTCTGGCGGAGGCGCGGTGCCCTGAAGATCAACATTTTCAACCCGCGCTTTTAAAGCGTCGATCTGAGCACGGGTGCCCACTTGGCCCAATTGAGCGGCTTGGGCCGATTTTTGTTGCAACGCCTGCAGCTCTGGCGCAGATTTTTTGGCAACGGTGGCTGCTTCTGGCCGTTGCACCTGGGCCCCTACTGGAGGAGCGGGTTGAGCGACTGGGGCAGGTTGAACAACGGGATTTTGACCGACTTGCATAAAAAATAAAAGCCTCCACCTTACATAAACTGAAAATTTGATTCACGGTTTATCACAAACAAATCATGTTAACAATATTAACATGCAAAGAGAATACTTGTCACGTTTTTTTTAAAAAAGGACTTATATGGCCTGTTCATCGATTAAATTTTGCAGATTTTCCAGATCTTCAACCACCGCTTCATAGCACTCCAAAAGCTCTTTCAGGGCATAGCCTTTGCGCTCATATTCATCCAATTGATCGGCGAAGGCATCACAGCGGTCGAGTAAGTCATCGACCGGGGGCAAAGCGGCGGTCGGCGAAAAGGCCTGAATCTGACGCTTGACTTCGCTGCGAAAGCCCTGCAAGGCCTGATAGAGTTGTTTTAATTCCTCTGCCCCTGCCAGCAATCCCTGACAGCGTTTGAGAAAGATATTCAGACGAACCATCTGTTGCTCCAAAGGCGCAGTGTCAAACTCACTGTGCAAGACCCGCAAATCCCGCTGCAGGCTCTGGGCCAATTGCTGATAATGCCTCAATAATTGGGCCAAAGCGGGAGATTGGCTCAACGCCAAATTGGGCTGCAGGGGCAAGACTTCGCGCTGAATGCCCGCCAAGGCGGTCTGCAATTGGCTTTCGACTTTGTCATAGAGTTCATCATAATCGTCTTCGCCTTGGTGCGGCTCCCCTGAATACGCTTCATGTGTATGGGCCACTGGCTTGGTTTGAATCCGCTCCGAGCGCTGGGTGAGATAGGCCAACATCTGTTGAATGTCTGGGTGATCGGGGGCCAGGCGCTGCCCCTCTTGCAAATAATTGTAGGCCTGGGCAAATTCTTGCATGCTGATCAATAAATAGGCCAAACCGATATAAATCTCGGGGTTGCTGCGTTGCTGCTGCAGGGCATTGCCAAAGGCTTCGAGGGCGGCCTGCAAGAATTGACGTTTTTGCCTGCCCGAATGGGGGTCAAAGGCTTTGCGCATGGCTTCAAACGCCGATTTCATTAAGGCTTCGGCCTGATTTTGACGCCGATTTTCAAGCTGCTGCCGGGTCTGCTGAATACTGGCAATGGCACTAAAATCCACTCAAGATACACCTTTCCATTTCTCTAAAACCGGCCTATGCCTCTTCTGTTATAATAGGGGGCATGAATCAAAAACCCCGTCTGCGTCGCACCATCCTTGCCCTTTTGACCGCATTTGGCAGTGCATTGGGTAGCAGTTTGCCCATGCAGTCTGCGCTTGCTTTTTGGGGGCCCAGTGTCAACCACCCCGAACGACAATGGCAGGAGATCAACACGCCCCATTTTAAAATCCACTACTACCAGGGCTTCGAAGATCTGGCCAAACTCTCGGCCCGGATTGCAGAAGAGGGATTTGAAACCATCACCCAAGATCTGGGTGTGGCTCCAGATGAAAAAATTTCCCTGATCATCTCCGAAGATGAATTCTGGAATGGCTACGCAGAACCGGCCCGCAATCGCATTGTACTCGACCCCCGTTTTTCCCTGGAAGCCCCGATTGGCATCAATCGCTTTTTATTGCATGAAATGACCCATATTTTTAACTTTCTGGCCGTACAAAAAAAAGTGTTTGGCTCCAACTTGATCAAAGCCTCGGGTTTGCCGGCTTGGTTCGCCGAGGGCTTGGCTCAATACGAAGCTGAATACTGGGCCCCTGAAAACGACCGCATGTTGCGCCTGCATTTGCTGAACAACTCTCTGCTCAGCCCTGCTGAGCGCAATGCCTTTACCGCCCTCTCGGGCAAAGGTTCCGAAGGCTATAACGAAGGCTATGCCCTGGTCAAATTTATGTTTGAGACTTACGGGCGCGAGAAATTGCCCCTCTTGCTCGACAATTACCGCGACATGAGTGCCGATTTTTACCAGGCGATTGCCTTTACCTTTGGTAAATCCCTGCTCGAAATCGAAGCCGAGTGGCGGCAGGCCCTGGCAGAACACACCCGCGAACAGGTCAGTCTGCGTCAGGAGAATATTCCCAACGCGACAGCCCTCATTCCCTACAGCCCCAACCGCACTTGGTTTCAGCCCAAACCTTCTCCCAATGGCAAATGGCTGGCTTACCAGACCTCCGGGGGCTATCCCCTGGTGCGTGGCCAAATATACCCGGTTCAGCCGCTAATGATTGCCAATTTGCAACAGATTCAGGCCTACGGTGCCCAAGAGACCCAGGCGCGTGAAGCAGAAAAAAACAAAGACAAACCCGCCCCAGTCAAAGCCACGCCCCCTCCCGAACTCAAAGAGCCTGGCCTTCGACTCCTCGACAAGCTCGATGCATCGCTCCGCTCAGGCCTCAACTTAGAACATTCATCTGAACATCACTCAGAACACCAAGAACCCGGCTCCCTGAGTTTTCCCCTGAGCGGAGTCGAACGGTCACTGAGCGGAGTCGAAGTAAAATTGGAGCTAGACAAAGTCCAAGAAAAAGTCGTGGAGCGCACCCAGGATTATGCCTGGGGCCCCGATAGCAGCCAATTGGCCTATACCCTGTTGGTACCCGATGCCTATGGCAACTCCACCAAATCTGTGGAGATTCTCAAGCTCAAAGAACAAGAGGGCAAACTCAAAGCCGACGGTTCACCTGAACGGCTCTTGCCAGGTCAAACCGTTCACTCTCCGGCCTGGTCTCCCGATGGCAGCCGCTTGGCATTGGTCTTGGAAGAAAAACAGCGCGACGCCATTGTGATCTACAACCGCGCCGAGCAGAAAATTGAGCGTACCCTGGTACAGGCGCCCGATTTCCGGCAATACCAAGGCCTCAACTGGTCCCTCGATGGCCAATCGCTGGTGGCCGAAGTCTATTTGCCCGGTGAAGGTCAGAGCCTGATGTTGCTTGATCCCCAGGGCCAGCAGCCCCCCAAACTCTTGACCGAGTCCAGCAGCCTCTATGCCGACAAACAGCCGATTTGGAGCCCGGATAGCCAATTTATCTATTTTGTTTCAACCCGCAATGGCTTTACCAATCTCTACCGCCACCAGTTGAGTACAGGCAAAAGTGAGGCCCTGAGTGATGTCTATACTGGGCTCGAAATTCCGAGTTTGAGTGCCGACGGCAAAGATCTCTGGTATATTCGCCACCACGCCCAAGGCACCACCTTAGAACAGGTTAAAACCGAACAACTCAAACCCGCAGAGGCCCTGGCCGAAGAACTGGGCGACTCCCTGCTGACCCAAAACGAGCTCAATCTCACGCCCCTGGGAGAGAGTTCCACCCCCAAGGCTTACGAGCCCTGGATTGCCCCCGAGGTCTTTGTGCCCGTGGTTGGGCTCGATGAAAAAGGCGATCAATTGGGCTTTCTGATGCAAACCGGCGATTTGCTCCAGCAACACAATTTGAATGTACTCTTTCTCTACGGTCTGGCCAGCTCACGCATCAGTTATAACACCGCTTATATCAACCGCTTTTTTGATACCACCTTTGCCGTTGAAGTCGGAGATTCCCCCCTGCTCTCGTTTGCCACCGATGGCAGCGCCTATTTTATTACCCGCGACCAGCAAATTTCGCTGGCGATCAGCCGCCCCCTGTTTAATCCCGGCACAGGAGACACCTATGCCACGCGCATTCGGCGTTTTGCCACCCTGGAGTTTGTGGCCTCACACCAGACCAATTTGCGCAGCGAACTCGCAGGCCTGATCGACGATAAATTGCTGCGCCAGGGCTGGAACAACAGCCTAAACTTAACCTGGGCCGCCAATGAATCCATCCGCAACAACGACGGTATTCGCTATAACGTGAATTTATCCGCTGGCGGCCCCTGGTTGGGCAGTCAATATAGCTTCGCCGCCGCCAATGCCAATTTTCGCCATTATATCCCGGTCTTTGGCGATCATACCTTGGCCTACCGGATCGATGCCACCGCCATGACAGGCGAGACCCGCCCAGCCCTTTTGGGTGGGCCCCCTTTGAGCAATTTGCTCGTGCTCAATTTTCAGAATATTATTCCCTTGCGCGGCTTTCGCATTGCTGAATTGCAGGGCTCGATGATGACGGCTGCCAGCCTTGAATACCGCTTTCCGCTGCTCAAAGAGCTGAATTTTAACATCGGCGGGCATTATCTCGAAAACCTCAGCGCCGCTGCCTTTATCGATGCGGGGGATGCCTGGTTTCCCAATAAGCGCACCATTTATCCCCACGTTGCCGCCGGTTTTGAACTGCGCTCCGAGGCCGTTTTAAATTACCGCAACAGCTTCAGCCTCTATCTGGGCGTTGGCAAGGCCTTGCTCGGCCATAAACTGGGGGCCGATGAAAAGACCTATGAAATTTTTGGTCCCGCTGAACGCGGCCCAGAAGTTTACGGGGGTTTTATCAATGTATTTTAAGCAGATAAACAGGTAGACAGGTAACTATGCAGCACACGGCTGAACTCCGGCCCATGACGCCCGAAGAGCGTGCGGCCCTCCCCGAAGTTTCACTGGTAGCCCCCATGTACAACGAAAGTGAAGGCCTTGATCAGTTTTTTGAAACTGTGACCCCCATTCTCGACCAGATTGGCCCCAATTGGGAAATTGTCTGTGTCAACGATGGCAGTCGCGACGATACCCTGGCCAAACTGATTGCCCACCACGAGCGCGATCCCCGCATCAAGGTGATCAATTTTTCGCGCAATTTTGGCAAAGAGGCGGGCACTACCGCAGGCATTGATTTCTCGCGGGGCAAAGCAGTGATTCCGATTGACGCCGATTTACAAGACCCACCTGAATTGATTCTGGAAATGGTACAAAAATGGCGCGAAGGCTATAAAGTGGTCTTGGCCACGCGCTCCGAGCGCAAAGAAGATACCTGGGTCAAACGCCACTCGGCGCTGATGTTTTACCGCTTGATCTCCGCCATGAGCGAAGTGCATATCCCCAAAAACACCGGCGATTTTCGCTTGATGGATCGCCAAGTGGTGGATACCCTGAAAAAACTGCCCGAAAAAACCCGCTTTATGAAAGGCATTTTTGCCTGGCTGGGTTTTCCCACCACCACAATTTATTTTGAGCGCCCCGCGCGTTTTGCTGGGCAAACCAGTTGGAATTATTGGAAACTCTGGCGCTTTGCCTTGGACGGTATCTTCGCCTTTACCACTTTGCCCCTGCAGGTCTGGACTTATTTGGGGGCAGGCATTTCGCTCTTGAGTTTTGTCTATGCCTCGATGCTGATTTTTCGCACACTGCTGCATGGCGTTGAAACCCCAGGCTATGCCTCGACCATGGTGGCAATCCTGTTTTTGGGCGGTATTCAGCTGACCAGTTTGGGGATTATTGGCGAGTATGTGGGCCGGATCTACAAAGAGGTCAAAGGCCGTCCCATTTATATTGTCGCCAATAGTTATGGCATTTATATCGACGACTGAGCCTCACTGGCGGGCGTTGATTCTGACAAAGATTTAAGTTTTGCTTTTTGAGGGCCGATAGATGTTCTATCACAGTCAAAAAGGAAAAACGCCATGTCTTCTCGGGGTCTGTATACCGCCGCCTCTGCCATGATGATGGACATGGTCCGCATGGACACGCTCTCCAATAATCTGGCCAATCTCAACACCACTGGCTACAAACGCATGCAGACCCTGCACCACGATTTTCAGCGTGGTTTGCTCGATCGCATGAAAAATTCCCAGTCTTATCTCAGCCAGCGCTCAGGCCAAGAAGAAGTCGCCTTCCGCTCCAGCCAAGACGTGCCCCTGGGCCATTTGGGCACAGGCACAGTGGTCTCTGGGATTTACACCGATTTCTCCAGCGGCTCGGTCGAAGACACGGGCAATGCCTTTGACCTCGCTCTGCAAGGAGATGGTTTTTTTACAGTTGAGACCCCCAGTGGCCTGATGTATACCCGCAACGGCGCCTTTACCCGCAATGGCGAAGGCGAGTTGGTGACCAGCGAGGGCTTTCGCGTCTTGGGCCAAAACGGTCCAATTGTGCTGCCTGAGCAAGGGGTGACCATCACCGAGCAAGGGGAGATCTACGCAGGTCAAGAACAGCTCGACAGCTTGCAGATCACCGATTTTGAAGAGCCCTGGTCGCTGATTCGCAGGGGCAGCAGTTTTTTTGCGGCTCCCAGCGATGCCCCCCAGACGGCGGCTGAGGCCAAGGTCTTGCAAGGCAAACTCGAACACACCAATGTCAACACCGCCGGAGAAATGGTGCAGATGATTACAGCCCTGCGCTCATACCAGATGAGCCAAAAAGCCCTGCAAAGTGAAGACGAACTGACAGGACGCCTGATCGAACTCGGGCGCCCCGCTTAATTGAATTTTAAAGGAGAGAAACACCGCTTATGATGCGCGCTCTGTACACCGCCGCCTCGGGCATGAAAGCCCAACAATTGAATTTGGACGTGACCTCCAACAACCTGGCCAACGTCAATACCACAGGCTTTAAGACCTTTCGGACCGAATTCCAGGATCTGCATTACCAAATGCTGCGCCAGCCCGGCTCCCAAGTTGCCAATAACATTCTCTCCCCCCAGGGCACCCAGATCGGCATGGGTGTGACTGCTGTGGGCACCCCGCGCTTTTTCAGCCAGGGCGATTTTCAGCACACCGAAAACCCCTACGATTTGGCCATTCAGGGCGATGGTTTTTTTCGGGTGGCCATGCCCAACGGCACCTTTGCCTATACCCGCGATGGTTCGTTTAAGACCGATGCCAATGGCGCATTGGTAACCCACGACGGCTATTTTCTCGATCCCACCATCACCGTCGATCAAAACGCCACCAACGTCACCATTGGCTCCGATGGCACCGTCTCACAGACCGTCAACGGCCTGACCACCAATGTCGGCCAGATTCAGCTCGTGCGCTTCGTCAACCCGGTCGGTTTGGAGAGCCTCGGCAAGAATTATTTCCGCTCTACCCAGGCCTCGGGCACCGAAATCACCGGCACCGCTGGCAGCAGTCCGGGATTTGGCAGTTTGGCCCAGGGCATGTTGGAAATGTCGAATGTGCGGGTGGCCGACGAAATGATCCGCATGATTGTCTCGATGCGCGCTTACGAAGCCAATTCCAAAGCCATTCAGACCTCCGACGAAATGCTCCAGATCGCCAATAACGCCAAGCGCTAATTTCGAATCTGACCTGAAATAGCGGGCTTCAAGAATTGAATTTCCCGCATTTATGGGCCATAATGAGGTTACACTGTGAGGATTTCAGCTTTGAACCATCCGGGATTCACCCCACCCCTACAACCCACTCCCGCAGCCCAGGCCGCAGGCGCAGTTCGTGCTGCAGAAAAAAACAGCGATCCCCGCCTCAAAAAAGCGGTGCAAGAGTTTGAAGCCCTTTTTCTGACCCAAATGCTCCAAGAAATGCGCAAAACCGTTCCCGAAGGCGGCCTGTTTGAACACTCGGGCCAAGACCGCATGTATGAAAGCATGATGGATGAACAATTGGGCTACCAATTGGCCCAGGGCCGTGGAATGGGACTCTCTCAGGCCCTCTATCGACAATTGCTGCGCTCTGCCGATGCTGTGCCCGCCGCTTTGCCTCCCCGCAATCAGGAGGTCTGACGCTTAAGTGGCCAAAGGCAGTGAAGTACTCTCTCAGAATCAAATCGATTCCCTGCTCTCCGCAATTGACAGTGGCTCAACCACGGTCCAGACCATTCAAGAAAAAGGGCAGACCGGCGATGTGCGTCTGTATGACTTTCGCCATCCCTCCAAATTTTCGCGCGAACACAGCCAGACCCTGCATGCGGTCCACGAAATTTTTGGACGCCTGCTCAGCACCCAATTGACGACCCAAATGCGCCTGCCGGTGCAAATGGAAGTGGCCTCGGTCGATCAATTGACCTACGACGAATTCATGCGCTCGATCACCAATCCCACCGTGGTCTTGATCTACCGTCTGCTGCCACTGGAGGGCACCATTTTATTTGAATTTACCCCTGGCACCGCGATTTCGATCATCGAACGCCTGCTCGGTGGGCCGGGGCGCTCGGGCGGCCGACCGCGGGAATTGACGGATATTGAGCAAAGCCTGATGTCCAATGTCTTTAACAAAGGCATGTCCTCGTTTAAAGAGGCCTGGAAACACATTCTGCCCAATCTCGAACCGGTGATTCAGGCCCTCGAAACCAATCCCCGTTTTGTGCAAATCTGTGCCCCCAGCGACAGCGTTTTGGTGATCTCCTTTGAGACCAAATTGGGCGAAACCATGGGTTCTATGCGTATTTGCCTGCCTTACCCCACAATTGAACCGGTTTTGCCCAATATGCACCGGGAATTTTTCATGAATGGGCAAATCCGCAAAGAAGATACCCACCCCTTTTTGGAAGAAATCAAACGCAATATGGATCAGGTAGAGGTCAGACTTGCGCTTTTGCTGGGGTATACTGATATTACCGTCCGGGATTTATTGGGCCTGCAAGTGGGGGACGTCATTCAGCTCAACTCTCAGCCGAGTGAAAGCCTGCCCGTCACGGTGGAACAAACCTGTAAATTTTACGCACGCCCTGGCACCTTGGGGCGGCAGATGGCCGCTCAAATAACAGCTCTTGTAGACGAAGGATAAAAAACGTGGGTTTATCTCAGGAACAAATCAATGCCCTGCTGGAAGGCACCGGAACATTTGATGCCCCAGCACCGGCCCATTCAAGCGCCCCCGGCCCCGAAAACGAATTTTTTCTCAAGTTTTCCACGATTGCCATGGAAGCCGGCTCCAGTGCCGTTTCTCAGGCCTTGGGCAAAACCGTCAAAGTCTCCCACCCCGAAGTCACCACCCAGACCTTTGAAGAACTTCAGCCTGAATTGCCTGTCAATCAGGTCTTGATTCGCACCGGTTATGCTGTGGGGGAAGAAATCCCCTCCCTGCTTTTAATCAAAGACTATGATGTGGCCGTGATCTTTGATATCTTGATGGGCAAAGATGGGCGCAACCCCGATTTGGAAATCAGCGATTTACAGACCAGCGCCATCGGCGAAGTGATGAATCAATTGATGGGAGCGGCCGCCACCGCCCTGTCTCAGGAATACAAACACAAAGTCGCCATGAAAGCCCCCGAAAGCCAATTGGTGCAGCTCAGTGATGCCTCCGCCATTCCGCTGGAATTTACCAACCAACCACTTTTGGTCTTAAAATACAATTTTGTGATTGAAGGGGTACTCGACAGCGAACTCCATGAATTGCGCCCGCTGGCCAAGGCCCAAAAATTGCAAAAACTACTCAGTGGCCCCTCTGCAACCACTGCGCCAACCGCGCCAGCAGCGGCTCCCCCTCCCCAGCAAATGCCTCCATCGGCCCAGGCCCCTCAAGCAGGTCCTGCCGCTTATAATCCTCCCCCCGGTTATTACCAAGAGCCGCATCCGGGAAGCTATGCCCCCGGCTATTATCCACCGCCCCCCAACCCGGCCTTTCAAGCCCCGGCGGCCTCGGTGCGGCCAGCAGATTTCAGCCCCTTGGTGCCGGGGTTGCCCATGCAGGCCAACCCCAGCCTCGACCGGATTGTGGATATTCCTTTGCGGGTCACCGTCGAATTGGGCAGCACCAAATTAAAAATCAAAAACGTGCTCGATTTGAGCAAAGGCTCTGTGGTTGAACTCGACAAATTGGCAGGAGAACCTGTCGATTTGCTCGTCAATGGCAAACTCATGGCCAAAGGCGAGGTGGTGGTGATCAACGAAAATTTTGGCGTGCGGATCTCGGAGATCTTGGGGCCGATCGATCGCCTCAATCATTTGCGCGGAGAATAGCCCCACCTGCCAGCGTTGCGATAGGGTTCTGACTCTGATAAAATAAGGGTAGTGTTGGAGCCTGGGCTTGTGAATATGGATCAGAAAGCAGACGCTCAGAAAGTTCATGTCTCAGTTTTGTCTCAGAATTCATGCCAAAGGCATCCTTAAAGAGAAAGGTGAGTAGGTCCGCTGAGTCGGATTGAAATCAAGAAATAATTATGGCAGCAAGAGTACTAGTCGTAGACGATGCCGCGTTTATGCGCATGATGATTCGCGATATTTTGGTTAAAAATGGCTATGAAGTAGCGGGTGAAGCCGCCAATGGTTCAGAAGCCGTTTTAAAATACCAGGAATTGCGCCCCGATGTCACCACCATGGATATCACCATGCCTGAAATGGATGGGATTACCGCCGTGCGTGAGATTCGCAAAATAGATCCCAACGCCCGCATTATTATGTGCAGTGCCATGGGCCAACAGGCCATGGTTCTCGATGCGATTCAGGCCGGTGCCCGCGATTTTATCGTCAAACCTTTTCAGGAAGATCGCGTGATCGACGCCATTAAAAAAGTTCTGCGCTAGATTTAGCGCAACCAGGAAGAGGTTCACTTGCCGCTCTCAGAACAGGTTGTAAGTGGGCAAATTCAGGCAACGGGCTGGTTAGAATTGCTCTTAAAACTGGCCCTGGTTCTCTTGCTGGTCTATGTGGCGGCCTTTTTATTGCAAAAAGGGGCATTGGCTGCCTGGCTTGCCCGTTGGCAAAAGATACCCGAAGGGGCCGCGGGTTCGATGCGGACCCTGGCTGTGCATCCACTCACCCCGCAGGTATCCCTCTATTTGGTCGAAATTGAAAAGCGAAAATTGCTTTTGAGTGTTTCGGCCCAGGCGCAAGCCCAGCTTTTACTGGATTTTGGCAAAAGTGAAGAGGAGAGCCCCGTCTCATGATCAAAAATTTGCCTAAAAATCCCCATTTATTTTTTTCCGCTTTTCCACTCCAATTGGCTGCCGTGGCAGGGGTTTTGGCCGCATTCAGCGCGGTATTGGCCCACGTGCCTCCAGTGGCGGTGATTGTGCGGGGCCTCTTGGCCGTACTGGTCTTTGCCCTTTTGGGCCAATTGCTGAGTTACCTCTGGCAAAGTCTGAGTGCCCTGGGACAAGCCAACACAGAGCATCCCATTCCTGACAGCGCAGAAGCCAACACAGCCCATACTGCAGCCCTCCCCCTCTCGGCAAAGACCATTCCCGCCTCTCCCGCTGGTAGTCTGGCAGATTTAGCCTCCCTATCTCCCAGCCTGGAAAGCCCCAAGACCAAGCCCGCATCACCGGTCCTGCCTGTATCGCTGGCAGAACAGCCACCCACAACAGGTAAAAATTAGGCGTGCAACGGTTTTTGAACGTTTAGATAAGTTTGCCGGATGATACGGTCTTTAGGCACTCAAAACAGGCGCTTCTAAAAAGGGCTGAAGTTGTAAAATCAGACGCCCCAATGAGCCTTCCAGGGTTTGTTTCTCGGGTTCTTGAAAAGAATCAAATTTAAAAACACCCTGAATAATACGGCATTGCTCTCGTAATGCTGCTTTGCCTTCGTGTTCGGCAAAGCAAGCATGGATTAACTCGCCATGTTGCATAAAAATTTCGCCTTTTTCATGGCGAAAATAATCATGCACCGTGATTCGGCAAGACTGTCGCGAACCGCCCAAGACCTGAAGTACATCCAACAAAAGCAGGTCTTTTAACTCGCCACTAAAACGCTGATCAAAAAACTGATGATAGACCCAAGTTTCCAACGCCTGTTGCTGCTCAGGCAGAGAGAAAAAGCCGACTATTTGGGGCAAACGCAAACAGGCAAACATTTCTGAAGACAAGATCGTGCCAAATAAGATCACGGGTCCTTTATAGACCAAACGCAACCAGCGAAAGAACTGAAAGGGCTTATCCTCAAGCAAATCAGTGTGCAGGAACAAAAGATCTGGGCTTTGCACTTGGAATGTTTTTTCCAGGTCTTTGAGAGCGCAAGAAATGATCTGTGGCTGGGTAGAAGCAAAACGCTTCAAAAGTGGGGTGCACAATTGAGAACTGGGCTCACAAATGATAAATTTGACGGGTTGTAGGAGATTTTCTACTGCTGTTTTTTCTTGATCCAAATGTAAAGCTGAGTTGGCCATGAGATGATTCATCGGCATTTGAATCGAATAATACTCAGGTTTTGCAAGATCTGTCTCAGAAAAAAAACCACTTTTCATCCCCATCACGGCATAAAAGGCTTCTTCGCCATGTAATTGGTCAAAAACAGCGTGGCGAATCTGCCCCTGTTCAAAGAACAAAAGCCCCTCTCGGGCTGTGTCAGGCTCAGCCAAATAGAGATGTCTTTCGCGGGGGGATAAAGAAACCAACTGATTCAAGTCAAACAAATTGAGGCGAGAAAACTGATAATTTAAACCCGAATAGGCCTGAGCCAAAGCACAGATTTGAGCGGCCAGGGCGGGCATATCAAAACTTTCTGCTGGAAATAAACTGATCTGTCGATTGCGCTCAACGCGTTCTGATTCTGATGCCATCAATAAAATGTGAGTGGCAGAAAAATGGGTATTTAAAACCTGAAGACTTTTGCTGAAGCGCTCACCCCAAAAGGGAAGATCTGCCAAGACGATCTGAAAAGGCTGCTCTCTTAAAAGCGCAAAAACCTGCTCAGGCGAATCTGCCACCGCTGTTTCAAATTTAGCCGGAGACAAAAAATGATAAAACATATCGCGTTTTAAGGGGGATTGAACTGCAATCAAAACAGAAATAAGCGACATAACAATCTTTCTAAAAAGATCTATTTAAAAATAGGGGAAATATATAATTAGAAACAAAATACCATGATTAATATCCATCTTAAATAATATTTTGTTTTTTTTCAAATCAAATATTTTCCCAAAACAGATCAAATTACAGTTAAAATCGCTTTTGATGTCTGATTCTCTTGGCCAATTGATCCACAGCACAGATTTGCCAATCATCATTTGCCAGGATAGAGTAAAAGTAATCTTCAAGCCAAAGAGAGACGGTCTTGGTTTATGAAAAAATATCTTCTGAGTTTGACATTGATGGCCTTGCAGGCCTTTGGCTTGCCTGCGTCGGCCAATTGTGCAGATTCAATCGGTTCCATGGCCTTTGCCCAACCGATCATGACCCACTACTGGCAAGAGATTTCTTCTCAGACAGCCTTCCCTTGGGGCCAAGACAACCCCTTTGCCGCGCTCAAAGAAGATCAGATTTGGCTCAGCCCCGTCTTTGAGAGCCTGAATGGCCCAGACAAGTTGAAGGTTTTGGACTATTTGTATCTCTTTAATACAGATCATAATTGGTACAGCTTGGCACGCAAATACAGGCCTGAATCAGAGCTGGAAACAAAGTTAGACGAAGTGGGGGCTCTACACCCGTATTCTGTTTATGCCAGTGATGGCCGCCTGATTGCAGCGGCCTATGATGGCTGTACACGGCGTGTTCTTCTGACAGAGCGCGATCGCTATCAATGGTATCTCAACCGCTTTGTCGCAAAAGGGGAAGCGTTATACAACGCCGGTCGCCCCACTTGGCGACAGGTAAAATTTCCTCTGCCTCAAAACACAGAAAAAGCCCTGCGTCAGTCCTTTTGGAAAAAAGTGGGGTATGCTCAGGCAAAGCAGGGCTGGTGGATTGCCTGGGTACCTGAACAAGGCTATTTTGAAATTAATATTCCCAATAACGGGGCCCTGCCGGAATTAAAACGGCGCTTTCTCAAGCAGGCCCCCAAAGATTTTCGTTATGTCATTGTCGATCACGCAGGCAACGTTCTATCTGGCCTTTAGACTTCAGGCGATAATGCCAATGTTATAATGCCAACTATGTCGCACACACCCCAAGAACTCGCCAGATTTTGGCAGGATTATCTACATCAGGGCCAAGCCGAAGCCCGAGACCAGTTGATTACCCATTATCTCTATCTGGTGCGTTATGCGGTTTCGCGCATGTTGGTGCAATTACCGCCCCATTTGGATGCTGACGATCTGATTGGCTATGGTCTGATGGGCCTGATTCAATCCGTCGAAAAATTTGATCCCGAGCGCGGGGTGCGCTTTGAGACCTATGCCATGACCCGCATTCGTGGCGCAATTTTGGACGAATTGCGCGCCATGGATTGGATGCCGCGCTCGCTGCGGCGCAAAGCCAAAGAGGTTGAACAGGCCCTTCGCACCCTCGAAAACCGCACAGGCAAACCCGCCCAAGAAGAGGAACTGGCGGCAGAGCTGGGAATTGAACTGGATGAGCTGCATCAAATTCTCAGCGACACCTCCTACCTGGTTGTCTCACTGGACTATTTGCTCTCTCCAGATAGCAATCTCAAAAACTGGGAAGAGAGCCTGCCCGATACCCGCGAGTCGAGCAATCCAACCCTGGTTGTGGATAAACAGGCCATGCAGCAAACCCTACAACAGGCCCTGGCGAGTTTGCCCGAACGCGAGCAAAAGCTGATCAGCCTGTATTATTTTGAAGGCCTGACCATGAAAGAAATTGGCCGGGTGCTGCAATTGACCGAAGCCCGCATCTGCCAGATTCACTCCCAATCCATTCACCGTTTAAAAGCGCGGATGCAAACGCTTTTGGACTAAAAATACCCGCCGAAAGAAGGACTCCCCCATGTTTGTTGTCACCAATCAGCTCTCTGTTAAAGCCGAATTTGCCGAGGCGATTGAAAAGGCCTTTTTGGAAAATATTGAGGGTATTCAAGCCCTGCCTGGCTTTGAAAGCTTTCGCTTTTTAAGGCCCCTGAACCCCGAAAGCACACCTTTTCTGGTCGAAACCACCTGGGCAGACCAGGCCGCTTTCGACAATTGGAAACAATCAGACCACTTTAAACAGAGCCACAGTGGCATGGGCCAATTCCGCGAGGCCTTTTACGCACCGCCCCAAATGGGCCAATACCACCTGAGCCACAGCCTCTAAAGCGGCCTTAGATTAAGAGCAAAATCCGCTCGCGGTACTCTGCCGGAATCAGGCGCTGAATATGGTATTTGATCTCCTGGCGGGTATAACGCATCGAGAAATGCATCAGCACAATGTATTCACTGCGGATATGCGGCAGATAATTGACCAAATCGCGCAGATGGATATGTTTGCGTTTGTGGGCCTCTTCGTAATGATCATCGGCCAAAAACGTGCATTCGGTGATCAGGATTTCCGTCTCCATGATCTCCGGGTGCCACTCAAAAACCTTGATCGTGGAATCGCCGACATAGGCCATGCGCGACATACTCACTGGGTAGACAATCTCTTTGCCCGCCCGTTTGAGAGACACAATCTCCTGCTGATTCAGACCGGCATATTCGGGTTTGAGTTTGGAGCGGGTCTCAATCACCTCAAAACCCACCGAGGGAATGCGGTGGTCGGTGCCAAAAATCCGCATCTGCATTTGGCGTTTGAAGTCGATCAACATACCCGGCTCCACCGGAATCAGCTCATAATCGCGGCGGGCCTGCTCAAGCGCCGCCTGAGAGCGAATCAGGGCATGGGCCGCGTCCAGCGCCGAAGCGGGCACGTAGATCTTGCCTGTTTCGAGTTTGGCCAAATTGCGGTGGGCAATATAATAGGTCATGCCCAGGCTGTGATCCCCATGAAAATGGGAGATAAAGATCTGAGGCACAAAGACCAAGTGCATGGGACACTTGCCCACATCAAAGCAAATATTCAGTTCTTTGACTTTGAGGTAGGTTTCAATCGTGCTGCGAGAATAACCTTCAAGGGTAAAAGGGCCACAGAGCAGCTCCGTGGCATGAGAGGGTGGATGAATGGGTCGATCTCCTGCTAAGCGGTGGTCCGCAAAGGGGTTTCACCCGCAGCTGCAGGATGTAAATGACAGGCCACATAATGACCATCACCGGTATCCACCAGGGGCGGCTCAGCCGTTTTACAGACATCCATCACTTCCCAACAGCGGGTATGGAAACGACAGCCCGAAGGGGGATTGACCGGGCTGGGGATATCCCCTTCAAGGATGATGCGCTTTTTGCGCTCGCTGCCACGCATGATTACCGGATCGGGCTCGGGCACAGCAGACATCAAGGCCTGGGTGTAAGGATGTTTGGGGTTGGCGTAGAGATGGTCGTTGCTGGCCAATTCCACTACTTTGCCCAAATACATCACCGCCACGCGGTCGCTGATATGGTTGACCGTGCTGAGATTGTGAGCAATAAAGAGGTAGGTCAGGTTAAACTGCGACTGCAAGTCGTTGAGCAGGTTCAGCACCTGGGCCTGAACAGACACATCGAGCGCGGAGACGGGCTCGTCTGCAATGATCAGCTTGGGGTTGAGTGCCAAGGCGCGGGCAATCCCAATTCGCTGGCGTTGGCCCCCTGAAAACTCATGGGGAAAGCGCTCGGTGTATGAGGGATTCAAACCGACACAGTCGAGCAGCTCACGCACACGTTTCTTCAGCTCTTGCGAGGAAGAGAACATTTTGTGCACACGCAGCGGCTCGGCGATGATATCCCCAACCGTCATACGTGGATCCAGTGAAGCATAGGGGTTCTGAAACACCATCTGCAACTGGCGGCGCATGTGGCGCATATCATTGTTGTTGAGTTGAAGCAGGTCTTTGCCCTGAAAAATGACTTCCCCTTCGGTGGGTTCAATCAGGCGCAGAATCAGGCGGCCCGTGGTCGATTTGCCACAGCCAGACTCGCCCACCATGCCCAGGGTTTCCCCTTCACGCACAAATAAATCAAGTCCATCAACAGCCTTGACCGCGCCTACCTGCTTGGAAAAGAGAATGCCGCGTTTGATCGGGAAATGCTTCTTGAGGCCTTTGACCTCCAGCAGCACGGGGTTTTTGGATTTATCCGTTTTATTGCTCATTGTGCATCCTCTGCCTTCCATTCATCGCGCATCAGACAACGTGAAAATTGATTCACACCCACGCGAATCAGTTCAGGTTCTTTTTGTCTGCAAATATCCTGGGCCTCCACACAGCGGGGCGCAAAACTACAGCCTTCCGGCAATTTGCTCAAACTGGGGGGCTGACCATCGATCGATTCAAGCCGGTCTTTGATTTCATCCAGGCGGGGGATGGATTTTAAAAGCCCCGTTGTATAGGGATGGCTGGGGGTCTTAAACAAGGTGAAGACATCGGTGGCCTCAACCACCTTGCCTGCGTACATAACACAGACATAGTCACACATTTCAGCGACCACACCCAAATCGTGGGTAATAAAAATAATCCCAGCATTGTATTTTTCTTTGATTTCCCGCATCAGGTCGAGAATCTGAGCCTGAATGGTGACGTCCAAGGCCGTGGTGGGCTCGTCGGCAATCAACAGTTTGGGCTCACAGGAGAGGGCCATGGCAATGATCCCGCGCTGCCGCATCCCGCCTGAAAATTGGTGGGGGTATTGGTCCACGCGTTTTTCGGGCTCGGGGATCCCCACTTTGCGCAGCATTTCAATTGCCTTTTTCTTGGCGGCATCGCGTTCGAGGCCTTGGTGCAACATGATGGCTTCCATGATCTGTTCACCCACGGTCAAAACCGGGTTGAGCGAAGTCATGGGATCTTGGGAGATCAGGGCGATTTTATTGCCGCGAATCTTGCGCATATCCTCTTCGGAGAGCGTGAGCAGATCCTGGCCTTCAAAGATAATTTTGCCTCTGACGATATTGCCCTGGGGCTTGGCAATCAGGCGCAGAACCGACATGGAGGTAATACTCTTGCCGCAGCCAGATTCGCCCACCACGCCGACAACTTCACCGCGGCGGACTTCAAAATCTACGCCATCGACGGCTTTGACAGTGCCTTCTTCGGTTGTAAAATGGGTTGCTAAGTCGATTACCTTGAGTAGTGCCTCTTGCGCCACACAGGCCTCCTTCGTTAAGCGGATCGTTTTTTGTCAGAATTGAGTTCAGAATTGAGCTCGGGATTCAGCCCAGAGTTGGGTGAAAATACTCTATCGAATATTACAGGATTTCAGCCCCAATGTCTATTTAGAGGGGGATAGACGGGGAGGGTTCTGGGCAAGTTTAATCGTGAAAAAATGTGTCGACAATGGATTCGTGAAGAAAGTACAGGCTTGAGGTGGGGTCTTCTGGATCGGGTTGAATGAATCCCTGATCTACGGCTAACTCAAATGTTTGGCTTAACGTATCACGATCTTCAAATTCCGGGAATATGCCAGGGTTCTCCTGTACAAAGCGACCCAGACGCCAAAGATCAATGCCATCTATTCTTCCAAATTTGCCAAAGTCCCAATCGATGGGGCCTTCAGGGGTATCAACCCGACAGCCAATACCGTGAAAATAATAGGTCAGCGTTTGTGCTTCGTCAATGAACCCCCTGCGTGGAAATCCACTGCGTCTCCAGTCCAATATATCCACCAGTCCAAATTTTGCTTGTAACAACGACACGGCAAGCCGGACACGTGCTTGAAATGCTTTGATGAGCTTAAAAAATCGGATGAATCTCATATCACCAACAAAATAAAAGAATGGAGACAAGCCACTGTGATTCTTTCAAGATAATACCACAGAGAAATTCACGCTAAATTTTCAATCTGAGAAAGCAACAAAATGCAAAACACCCCAGAAACCCTCACGCTCGACACCGGCCGGCAATTTGCCCAGGCCTTGATTAGCGCAGATTATGCTCTTGCCCACAGCTATCTGAGTCAACAGGCCCAAGCGGCTTATACACCCGCTGACTTGGCACAGCATTACACCAACATGATTGACTATGGCAGCGGCCCCGCTCAATTAGATGGCCATGTTCAATACGAAGACATGGCCGACTGGGCCACGCGCCAGAATGGAGACATTGGCTGGGTATATATCTCCATCAGCGGAGAAGATTTTCTCGAAGCCGTCACGGTGATCGTCAGCGACGAACAGGGCAGCCCCAAAATCCGGCAGATCGATTGGGGCCGCCCCTAAAGCGATCTAAAAATAATTGGTAAAACCAATATTCACGCCATGGAACATGTCTTGCACCGTGCGCTGCAGATCGAGGGTCTGACCCGAAGTCGAGGAGACTGCCTGACCGGCCCCAGCCGTGTAAAAGAGATTAAAGCGGTAGCCCGCATTAAAGGCCAGATTGGGATTAATAAACCAACGGGTATTGATTTCACTCAAAAGCCCCATGCCTTCGGGCAAAGGGGTGGGTGTGCGGGTATTGGGCACATAGACAAATTTATAACTGATTTCCCCCAAGTCTGAGATGGGGTGTTTGCCTTCGAGGCCAATCCCAGCACCAAAATAAGGGGCGGCTTGGGTCAGCAGCAAATTGTTGTAGATCGTATTAAAATAGCTCACATAATGGCCGCTGAGCACAATATTGTGTTTCCAGTCAGCGTCGTGCCAAAGTGAGACCTTGGCAAATTGAAAGTCCATCATATACGTCATCAGGCGCACATTTTGCACGAGTTGGTCCATATAGTCCACCGAGAGGCCCAGGCCAAAAATGGTGCCCAAAAATCCCAGCCCTTCGGGGGTGACAATTCCAAACCAATAGTCGGTATTGAGATTGAGAATCCCCAAAGACAGCTTGGTATTGGCAAAGGTATCAATCCCACTGCCTTTAAACCATTGGTCAATGCTGTTATTGCCATACCAATAACGCAAGGTAAATTGGCCCTTGTATTGGCGATTGCCAAACTCAACTTTGGCGCTGACAGGCTGATTCGCAGGGGGGGCATCTTCAGCCCAGACCGGGGGGGTCAGCGCTGTCATCAAGAGCAGAGTAGTGGCAAGGGCTTTTTTCAAGGGATATACCTTTCTCAATCTGTTTTCACAACTTCAAAGGGCTTGCGGCTCAAGGTCGAGAGCTCAGACCAAATCGCCTGATAGCCCGGATGGGCATAGGTCACTTTGGCATTTTTCTGGGCGGGCTTGAGCCCTTTGATGGCTGCCACGGAGACCGTATACAGCTCCCCTTCTTTGAGGCGGCCCGAACTGGTTTGCAGCGGAAAGCTGATCTGGGTCTCTTTGCACCAGGCTTCCCAAATCACTTTATTGTCGGGGGCTTGGCCCGCTTCGAGCAGCACACGGTAATACTCTGCGCCGGGCACGGGCTCCCAGGCAAAATCGGGGGAAGTGGGAATATTATTGTCTTCTTCACCGGCAATTTCAATGCTGTTGGGCGCAGGCAAAAATGTGGCGTCCAGGGCCTTTTCGTTTTTCTCACCAATTTCGTAAATATGCTGATAGAGCAACGAACCGGGCTTTTTTGAAGCGGCCGTAAACTGCAGGTGGTAGCTCTGGCCTTTTTCTAACACAGGCAGCCGCAGCGAGAAATCGACCACTTCAGCCGCAGCTGCGGGCTCTGGAGCGGCAGCGGGCGAAGCAGATGCACTGGTTTTGGCATCATCTTCGTCACTGGCTTTGGCTTTGGCAGCTTTTTTGGCAGGCAACGTAAAGAGCAAAACCTCTTGGGGGGGATCGTTTTTCGGAACAGAGAGCGCAAGATAGACCTCTACTCCCCGGTATTCATAGCCACTGGGCACATTGACTTTGCCTTCGAGTTTAAAATCACTCAAGACCGAGCGCAGCGTGACCACGGGATAAACCGAGCCATCTTTGAGGGTCTCAGCTTCGGGATCTGTTTTTTTGCCCGTCAAAAACTCAGTGGCCGCATTGATCAAATTAAAGGGCTGCTCTTTCTCTTTGGCCTCTTCTTCATTTTCATCGGCAGAAGGGGGAGTATTGGGGGCTGCAGAACCGGGCTTGACCGTGGCCTTGGGGGTGGGGGGCCCTGAGCTGGGTCGAAGGGAGGGAGTGGCTGCGGGTTTTGCAGATCCCTCAGAAGCAGGGGCCGTTGAGGCCTCTGGCGCGGGAGTTCCATCGCCCGTCGGAGAAGCCGCTGCAGCAGGGTCTGTCACAGCAGAGGCCTCAGGCGAAGGGGATTCTTTGAGCAGATTCTCAACCTTGTCTTCGAGTTCTTTGCGCTTTTCGGGATCGGTGCGGGGCTCTGAAGGCAGTTTGGGCTCAGCTGTCGGCTCAGAAAAAACCGTGGTCTTGGATTTGACACTTTTGGCCGTAATTTGAAAATCGTCACTGATGCCCAATTGCTGAATGACATAATTTTCATCCATCACAAAGGCCGCCAGCACATGTTTGCCATAAGGCAATTCCTGCAAGAGAAACTCGCCCAAATCATTGCTTTGGGTGGGAATGCCTGTGGCCTCCCCCCAAAGTGAAGAGGGAGAGACATGGGCCTGAGACACGGGGGTATCCGCCGGGGAGAGCACCATGCCAGCCATGTCTGTCATATTTTCACCCTGCAAGGCAGTCAAAGGAATATCCAATTGCCCCGAAGCGTTGATCTGGGTCAAGGTCAGGGTGCGGTACTGGGGAGCCTGAATCGTAATCGAATGCACCCCTTCGGGCACGTCGTTGATCCAAAATTTGCCCTGGTTATTGGTGGTGGTGCGAAAGAGATTGCTCTCTTTGCTGCTGGGAGAGGCGGCCTGAGCCCCGACCCCCCAGAGCCAAGCCATTGTGGGACCAAGCGTAGGGTCAAGCAGGGGCCCCATTGCAGCGGGCAACGGGGGCGGTGTGGGTGCGCCCGGAGGTGGGGTGGGTACAGCTGGGGGGGGGCTGGCAGCGGGGGGCGGGGTGGGTACTGCCGGGGTGATTGGCGGAGGCGGAGTGGCTGCGCCACCCGTGGGAGGCGGGGTGGCCACCGGGGTCGAGGGCGAGCCTCCCGCAGCAGCGGCAGCCGTATCTGCCACCTGAATCCAAATTGTGGCTTGGTCGATCGCTTCACCCGTCACGCTGTCGATAATTTTGCCGCTGAAGCGCATCTTCTTCAAAGCGCTGCTCTGCGGGGTGGGCCGGGTGGCCAATTGGGGAATATTACCTGTATTGGGTATAGGGGCTGTGGTACTGCCGGGATTGCCACAGGCTGAAACGGTCAAAGCGGCAGCCAGGCAAGAAGTGAGGAAAGAGAGACGAATTGTGCTTTGCTTCATGGTTGTTTTCGCTGATATTTTCAATAGGGTAATGGATGTTTTCAATTATTATACCCCATCCGGCCCGAGAACTTTGCAGGGTCTCTCTGTCAGAACAAAAGTTAAATCAAAGTCAAGCTCTGTTTAGGAAAAGTCAATATTATCTTCGAACAATCGGAACTTTAGCCAAACTTAATATTCATGCGGGCAAGATCCCCAGACCAGACACTTATAATGAAGATAAGTTCAGCACTTCAGTGAGGTTTTCAGACAAATGACAGATATCTCCAAACTCCAAACCGGTCAAACATTCCAGGTCACCAAATACGGCCTGAAACCCGGCGGCAAAGATGTCGGCAGCATGACCATGGCCGAGTTGGACAAATTCCAGAACGAATCCAAAAAAGAATTGGCCCAAATCGCTGAAGTCAGCAATAGTTTCACCGATCGCGCCTCTAAAAATGGCAAAGTCGATATTCTGATTCAGGGCGAAGGTGGCATCGCCGTAGTTTCTGGGCGCAAAGTCAGTCTCGCTGAACTGGGCAAAGCGGCTCCCGAATACGCTCTGGAACTCAAAAAATTTGATGAAAACGACGATAATTTTATCGAAGAACACGAACTCTACACCTCTTGGGGTGAACGCCTCGGTGGCGCGGCCATTTCCATTGGCGGTGGAACCGTCTCTGGTGCCGGTGTCGGTGCCGGTGTCGGTGCTGCTTTTGCCGGTGTGGGAGCCATCCCTGGAGCCATCAAAGGTGGCATCGTCGGTGGCGTAGGCGCTCTGCTTTGGGAAGGTGGCAAAACTGCCCTCTTCGCTTTCTCCGACGGCTACAATACCCCCGGTTTCGTGCGTTAAACATTTACCCAAACAGATTCACCCACAACAAGTGCAAGGCCCGCTTTTAAAGCGGGCCTTTTTCAATGGGGCCAACAGGTATCTTCGTCAAAGCAAGGTTAGACCCGCACCTGGAAAGGCACATCAATCTGAGGGGGATCTTCTTCGCGCAAGTCAACATGTTCGACCTGAGCGGTGGGTGGCCCCTGATGGCACCAATCTACCAAAGCCTGCACCTTGGCAGTTTCACCCGCCACCAGCACCTCGACCCGGCCATCGGGCAAATTGCGCACCCAACCCGTTAAATCGCCAATGGCCTGGGCTTGCAGATGGGTGCTGTGACGAAACCAGACCCCCTGAACCTTGCCTGAAATCCAGAGACGGTAACAGCTCAGACCCATTTTTTTAAAGGTGTCCAGGGTTCCAGCAAAACGCGGGAATAATCGGCCGCATAAGCGGCATAATGTTCGGCCGTCTCCTGGATCATGGCCAGCAGACGTTCATCCACCTCACGCATGACGCGGGCCGGAGAGCCCATCACCAGCGAATAAGGAGGGATCACCCGGTTTTCGGGCACCAGGGCCCCGGCGGCAATCACACAGTGGTCCCCAATTTGAGCCCCATTTAAAATGGTGGCGCGAATGCCCACCAAAACATCATTGCCAATCGTGCAGCCATGGGCCATCACACAATGGCCAAAACTGACACGCTCACCAACGATCACGGGATACCCGGCCATGGTATGTAAGATCGAGCCATCTTGGATATTGGAGTGGGCCCCAATCACAATTTTGTCGCAATCCCCCCGCAGCACCGATTGAAACCAGACCGAACTGTGGGCCCCCAGGCTGACATCTCCCAAGGCGATCACCGAGGGCGCAACAAAGGCGCTCTCAGCGAAGTCAAAGTGGTCGCTCAGAATCAGCGCCATAAATTAGGGGGTTTTACCAGCGGCAAAAGCGATAATGGCTTTTTTGGTGCCATCCACCACATGTAATACGCCATCATTGCCAATCGACAATTTCTTGGGGGCCGTCAAATCTGCATGGCTGAAGCTGCGGGTAAAATTACCCGTGGCGTCGTAGCGGAAAATCTTGACCTTGCCACCGGCAACTGCGGCGACATAGATATCGCCATTGCGGGGGTCGACGGCCAGATCGCCGATCGCAGAGAAGAGCTCACCCGTGCTGTTTTTGCCTTTGCCATCAAATTCCAAGAGACGGGAACCGTCGGTTTTGGAGAATTTGATCACCTTTCCGCTGCCTGCATCGGTGGCATAAATATGCCCACTGGCATCGAGCCCCAAACCGACCGGGTTGATATTGGTGGCACCACTGAAGAGCAATTGGGTATTGCTGGCAGTGACATCATCGTATTTGATAATGCTGAAAGTGGTGGGTGAGGCCAGATAGACCAAACCTGTGGTGGTGTCCACAGCGACGTCATTTAAGATCGTGCTATTGGTGGCATTTTGAGCCACTTTATAGCGCTGCATGAGTTGGCCAGCGGTATTGTGTTTGTACATATTATACCCGCTGCTGTCGGGCACATTGCTGACACTCCAGATCACACCCCCATTGACTGAAACGCCGCTGAGCAAGACCAGCGCATTGTTGTTTTTCTGCTCAGAGAACGTATCCATCACATTCACATCAGTAAAATTGCCGTTGGTCAATTGAAAGTCGCGCACCTGGCGTTTGTAATTGCTAAAGGTGCCACCTGCTTTGTAATGGGTAACGTAGACCCGGCCATTTTTGACATCAATGCCATCGGGTTTGTCGAGAGTGCCCAAACTCAAAAATCCCAGCGACTCATTGCCATAGGGCTCTGGAGTGGGCGTGGGGGTCGGGGTCGGCGTGGGTGTGGGAACAGGTGTTGCCGTGGGAGTCGGGGTCGGGGTCGGCGAAGGAGTTGGGGTCGGCGTGGGGGTCGCTGTCGCGCTTGGATCAGGCGTGGCCGTTGCTGTCGCCGCAGGATCGGGGGTGGCTGTCGCTGTCGCGGCAGGATCCGGCGAGGCATTGGGATCAGGGGTGGCATTGGAGATCGG
>JBFWRL010000018.1:0-52373 GCA_050248915.1 Candidatus Sericytochromatia bacterium | reverse complement strand
TGAGCATTACCGATGGTCTGGGCCAACTTTATACCACCACGGATACCTTTGTGCCCGCTTCGACCATGAGCGTTCAAGCCACCACCATGGAGTGGGGCCAAGGCTCCATTGTCAATTCGGAGTCTTCTTCACATTTTGCCATTCAAGGAGAGGGATTCTTTGTTCTGGCAGATGATGCAGGCCGTTATTATCTGACCCGCGATGGTGAGTTTCATTGGACCGGAGAGGGCTATCTTTGCAACAGCGCAGGCCTGAAAGTGGTCTCAAGTGGCCAGGGTTTTATTCGCCGGGATATCACAGATCGTTCAGACACCTTCTCTGTCGATGGTTATTCGCAAGAATTAGCCAAATATGGCGACAAAGCCTTTCTCTTGGTCAGTGCCGCCAATCGCGATGGCCTGTTGATGTCTCAATATGGTTCCACCGTTTTTCAGGTGGATGGTGATCTGCCCTTGCGGATTAAAAATGATTTTACGACCACCACCGATGGCCTGACCTATATTTACGACGATCCCTATATTTTGCCTGCCGTGAATAACCCCAATTGGCCCACAGGCTTGGCGGGTTTGGACATTGATTTTGGCGTCAACGGCGTGTTTAACTTCGCCGCCTTTGACCCCACAACCGCCACCATTCCCAGTGTGGTTGCCGCTATCAATGCCTATGGTGCCGGTGTCGGTGGCCGTGTCAGCGCTGTCTATGAGCCCGTGCAAGATCGCCTGATCATCCGCAACGAACAAACCGCTCCCGGAGCCAATACCCAGATTGTCTTTGGCGGCAATAACGGCGATGCCTTCCGCAAATTCTTTAAATTTGGTTTTAACCAAGCAGCCACCAATACCGAAGATCTCAATGCCAATACTGTGCCTGAGACTGTTTTGCGCAGTTACGAAGACATTGATAACAGCACCATCGGCGCATATTCTGTTTTGGATGCTGGCAATGTAGCCGGTGCTTATCCGGTTGCGACAACCACGTTAACCCAATACAGTCAGCCTGCTGCGCTCTATACCCACGATAAAGTCAATGGCTTTATCAGTTCCCGCAATACCCTCGGCTCGGCCGGGATGGTTGTGGGCGAGTCCCGCGCGACGTCTGAATTTGAACTTGAGCTGGATGTCAAAGTGAGCAACGACGCCGGTTCTGCTCTTGTGATTGGCTTTGGTCAAGATGACCCCCACAAGCTCAACTCGGGGGGCTTTGCGATTATCTACAATCCCGTGGCGGGGACTGTTCGGGTTATGCAATACCCCAATGGCTACGATAAAAACCCCGTGCAAATTGCCCCACCTGTCGGCACCTTGCCCATGGCTGCCATTGCCCTGCCTGCCACAGCTGCGGGGGTTCCTCTGGTTGGCGCCACCGCCCGTGTGGTGACAACATTGAGTGCTGAGAAGGTTTTGACCTTTTCTGTGAATGGCTCTTTCCAGAGCTTTGACTTGGGGGGGGCGGGCACAGATATCAACGGCTATGTCTCTGTGCGCAATGATTTTAACAATCTGGAAGTGCATGCCATGGTGGCTGACCTCAAAGGCAAATACAACCAATTGCGGGCGGGGGACATCTTCAGTGTCAACCAGACCAATTTTGCGGCTGTGGAAGTCAAAAATGCCTGGCAGGAACGCCAGCGTTCGCGCATCGTACAGGCCTCTTTGGAGTCTTCGACAGCCTCGCTGACAGAGTATGTGCCGATGCTTGGCTTGGCCCAAAAAGTTTTTGCCGCGATCTCCAAAATTATCAGCACCCACAATGCTGTTGTGGATGATATCAACAGCCTTTTTAGATAGGTTTTGGGCCCCGGTGACGGGGTTTTAGCGGAAGACAGCGCGAAGTGTTTTTGCCCTAACGCTGTTTGGATGTCTTTGCTTAAACGTTTTTTGCCTAAAACCGAAAACCTGGCCCCGAAAACCTGGGCCCTTCTCCCCTTTTCTGCTCAAACCGAACCCCTAAAACCGAGCCGCTTCTCTCTCCATTCCCTGGCTGATCGCTCAGCAAGAATGGTATACTTCTGCATCACGAACTGTAGCAGACTGTCGTAGATTTGAAGTAGGAGTAGCACACGTGGTTGAATTTGATGCAACAATATTAATCCAAGCCATTAATTTTCTCGTATTATTGGCCATTTTAAATCAAATCTTTTTTAAGCCGATTCTGCGCATTCAGAGTGAACGCCAAGAAGCCGTTGACGGGGCCCGTAAGTCTGCAGAGAGCCGCATGCATGAACTGAAATCCATGCGCGAAGGCTACCATCAAAAGCTGGATGCCGCCCGGCAAGAAGCTTTTGAACTGGTTTCTTCTCAAGTCGCTTCTGCCACCCAAGCCCGCGAAGCAGAATTGCGCAAAGTCAACGCGGAAATGGAAGCCCGCATGAACGAAGCCAAAGAAGAATTGGCCAAACAGGAAGCCGGTTTGCGTTCCTCGCTTGAAAAAGAAGTGAACCCCCTGGCTGAGTTGATTCTGGCCCAATTGCTGGGTTCTGCTGAACCCGAAAGCAAACAAGAAGTGAGCGTCGGATAATGTTAAATCTCATCATTGCTTCGGTTCTCAATTTTGGTATTTTGGTTTTCTTGCTGTTTAAATTTGTGGTGCCCAAAATCTCTGAGGCCATGGATAAAAAACAGCAGGGAATCATCCATTCTGTTGAAGAGGCCGAAAAGAACCTGGCAGATATCAACCAGGAATTGGAATCGCACAAACGCCAAATGGCTGTAGTAGAACAAGAAATTGCCTCTATTCGCCAGGAAGCAGAAGCCCGCGGCGTGGCCGCTGCGAGCAAAATTGAAACAGATACTGTTCGCGAGATTGAGGCTTTGCGTGTTCGGATGGAGCGCCAGATTGAGCAGGAATTTCACAACCTCAAACTGCGCCTGAAAGCCGATCTGGTCAATCAGGTCATGGTCACTGCCCAAGAAATGGCAAGCCAGCGCCTCGACCAAAAAGGCCATTCCACTTTGGTGGAAGATTTTGCCTTCTCTCTCAAGGACTTCAAGGAGTTTAAATCATGAAGCAGAAAGTCATTGCCGAGCGTTATGCCGAAGCCCTGTTTGGCTTGGCCTTCGACTTAAACAAAGCCGATGAATTTGGGGCCACTTTGCACAGTGTGTCTGATTTGGTGAATTCAAATGCTGATTTGGCCCGTATTTTGCAACACCCCGTGATCAAAAAAGCGGATAAAAGTGCCACTTTAAAACAATTGTTTGAAGGCAAAATTCCAGCTGAAATGATGAATTTTCTCTACCTGTTGGTGGATAAAAAACGTGAAAACTACCTGAGTGAAATTGCCGCTGAATACCAGCGCTTGCTCAATCAACTGCATAAAAAAGTGGTCACGGAAGTGATTACCGCAGTACCGATGATCAAGAAGACAGAAGCCTTACTCAAACAGGAACTTGAAGATTATCTCGGTCAGTCTGTTGAGATGCGCTGTGAAACAGATCCGTCCCTCTTGGGCGGTGTGCGCATCAAAATTGGCGATCGCATGATCGACGGCTCACTCAAAACCCAATTGGCTGGACTGGCCCAATCCCTGGTCTAAGCACAAGCAGCAACGCAAATGAAATATAAGGAGACCTTATGCTGAGCATTCAACCCGATGAAATTACCAGTATTCTCAAAGAACAAATCAAAAAATATGAACGTGAACTGACCGATACCTCGACCGGTACCGTATTGAGTGTCGGTGACGGGATTGCCCGTATCTATGGCCTGGAACAAGCCAAAGCCGGTGAATTGCTTGATTTTGGCAACGGCATTGTGGGCATGGTATTTAACCTTGAAGAAGACAGTGTCGGTGCCGTTATTTTCGGCAACGGCCGCACGATCAAAGAAGGGGATACCGTTAAAACCACCGGTCGCGTGGTTGAAGTTCCCGTCGGTGAAGCCCTGTTGGGGCGTGTGGTTGATCCCTTGGGCAACCCCCTCGATGGCAAAGGCCCGATCGCTGCCAGCGGCACCCGCTTGGTTGAATCTCCCGCTCCCGGTATCATTCAACGCAAATCTGTACACGAACCCCTGCAGACTGGTTTGACCGCCATCGACGCCATGACCCCGATTGGCCGTGGTCAGCGCGAATTGATCATCGGTGACCGCCAGACAGGTAAAACCTCTGTGGCGATCGATGCGATCCTCAACCAAAAAGGTCAGAACTGTCTCTGCGTCTACGTTGCAATTGGTCAGAAGGCCTCTACCGTGGCCAACGTGGTCAAAACCCTCGAAGATCACGACGCAATGTCGTATACCATTGTGGTATCCGCTCCCGCCAACTCGGCACCTGCGCTGCAATTTTTGGCGCCTTACGCCGGTTGTGCCATGGGTGAGTACTTCATGTACAAAGGCCAGCACGTTTTGGCGGTCTACGATGACTTGACCAAACAGGCCTGGGCCTACCGCGAAATGTCGCTGCTGATGCGCCGTCCTCCCGGCCGTGAAGCCTATCCCGGTGACGTATTCTATTTGCACTCCCGCTTGCTGGAGCGCGCCGCCAAATTGAGTGATGCCATGGGCGCCGGTTCTCTGACCGCTCTGCCGATCGTCGAAACCCAGGCCAATGACGTGACCGCGTATATTCCCACCAACGTTATCTCCATCACCGATGGCCAGATCTTCTTGGAAACCGATTTGTTTAACGCCGGTGTCCGTCCTGCGATCAACTCCGGGATCTCCGTCTCCCGCGTCGGTGGCGCCGCCCAGACCAAAGCCATGAAAAAAATCGCAGGTAAGATGCGTTTGGAATTGGCTCAGTTCCGTGAATTGGCCGCATTCTCTCAGTTTGCCTCCGATTTGGACAAAGCCACCCAGGATCAGCTCGCTCGCGGTCAACGCCTGACAGAAACCCTGAAACAGCCCGTCAACTCGCCCTTCTCTTTGGGCAAGATGGTGGTTCAGATCTATATGGTAACTTCGGGTCTGGTGGATGATATCGATGTCAAGAACCTCCTGCGTTTCCGCAAAGAGCTGTTCAATTACCTCGAAACCTCTCACCCCGATATTGAAGCCACGATCTCGGAATCGGGCCAATTGAACGATGAGACCGAAGCCAAGATCAAAAAGGTCGTCGGCACTTTCAAGGAAAGCGTCTTCAAGAAGTAGGTAAAGACCATGCCCAGTACACGCGACATACGCAACCGAATTAAAAGTCTCAAAGGGACCCAGCAGATCACCAAAGCCATGAAAATGGTGGCGGCTGCCAAGGTCAAACGCGCCCAAGATCGTGTTTTGGCGACCCGTCCCTACGCCCAGAAGCTCAAAGAGATCTTCCAGAGTGTGGCCCATAAAATGGCCGAAGAAGATCTCAACGAGCCCCTTTTGGAGCAACGCGAAGTCAAAAACGTGGGCTATTTGATCCTGACCGCGGACAAAGGGCTTTGTGGTGGCTATAACTCCAATATGCTGCGCTTTGCCGTGCAGGAAATGTCGGAGGCCTCTGCTGCTGGCCAGACCCCCAAGGCCTGGCTGGTGGGCAATAAAGCGATTACCTTCTTCCGCCGTGGAGAGGTTGAAACCCTCGGGCGCTACAGCCATTTGCCCCCGGTTCCCACGTATACCGAGGCTGAGATGCTGGTCGAAGCGGTGACCACTGCTTTTATTGAGAAAAAAGTCGATAAAGTGATTTTGCTTTATACCCACTTTTCTTCAATGCTCTCTTACCAGCCCACAGCCATGGAACTTTTGCCGATTGTTCCGCCCGAAGATCTGCCGCCTGTCAAAGGCGACTATATCTACGAACCCGATCCTCTGACCGTGCTCCAAAGTGTCTTGCCCCGCTATGTCGGACGCCAGATCTATCGGGCCCTGTTGGAGAGTGCTGCCAGTGAATTGGCAGCCCGTATGACCGCCATGGATGCTGCAACCAAAAATGCCGATGATCTGCTGGCGGACCTGACCATGCTTTATAACAAAGTACGTCAGGCGTATATCACCAAAGAAATTCTCGAAGTGGTGGGCGGCGCTGAAGCCCTCTCCCAGTAACAACGAAGCAAAAAGGATAAATAGTGATGACAGATACCGCAGTCAAAACTGAAAGAGTTGGAACCATCTCTCAAATCATGGGTCCCGTTATCGACGTACATTTTGCCGAGGGCGATCTGCCTGAAATTTATTCCGCTCTCAAGATTGAGCGCGAAGACGGCAGCTTGATCACCGAAGTTCAGCAGCACCTGGGCGATAACAGTGTGCGCACCGTTGCTATGTCCTCAACCGATGGCCTGCAACGCGGTGCCCGTGTCGTTGACACCGGCAGCCCGATCTCTGTGCCCGTGGGTGATGCGACCCTGGGTCGCATTATGAACGTTGTGGGTGAACCTGTGGACGAAGCGGGCCCGATTTCCGCTGTCACCACCTCCTCCATTCACCGCGATGCGCCTGAAATGGTCGACCTGACCGTGGAACCCGAAGTTTTTGAAACAGGCATCAAGGTTATTGATTTGCTGGCACCGTATCCCAAAGGTGGTAAAATCGGTCTCTTCGGTGGGGCCGGTGTTGGCAAGACCGTTCTGATTCAGGAGCTGATTCACAATATCGCCAAACAGCACGGCGGCGTGTCTGTGTTTGCCGGCGTGGGTGAGCGCACCCGCGAAGGAAACGATCTTTACCACGAATTCAAAGACTCCAACGTTCTCGACAAAGTGGCCCTGGTTTATGGCCAGATGAACGAACCTCCCGGAGCCCGTATGCGCGTGGCCCTGAGTGGTCTGACCGTGGCTGAGTATTTCCGTGATGTGCAAAACCAAGACGTGTTGCTCTTCGTGGACAATATCTTCCGCTTTACCCAGGCCGGTTCTGAAGTATCTGCGCTGCTGGGCCGTATGCCCTCTGCCGTAGGTTATCAGCCCACCCTGGCCACCGAGATGGGTGCATTGCAAGAGCGCATCACCTCCACCAAATCTGGTTCGATCACGTCAATTCAGGCCGTTTATGTGCCTGCAGATGACTTGACTGACCCCGCCCCTGCGACCACCTTTGCTCACTTGGGTGCCACCACCGTTTTGTCACGTAAAATTTCTGAGTTGGGGATTTACCCCGCTGTGGATCCCCTGGATTCCACCTCTCAGATTCTCAAAGCCGAAGTCTTGGGCGAAGAGCATTACAATACGGCTCGGGGTGTTCAGCAGGTCCTGCAACGCTACAAAGAGCTGCAAGACATCATCGCCATTCTGGGGATGGAAGAACTCTCTGAAGAAGACAAGATGAGTGTTTCTCGCGCCCGTAAGCTGCAGAAATTCCTCAGCCAGCCCTTCCACGTCGCAGAAATTTTCACAGGTTTCCCCGGTGCCTACGTCAAACTTGAAGACACCGTGCGCAGCTTCCGTGAAATTCTCGAAGGCAAACACGACGACCTGCCTGAGCAGGCTTTTTACATGGTCGGAACCATTGAAGAAGCCCGTGAAAAAGCCAAGTCTCTGTAAGGGGGATTAACATGTCCAAACGTGAAATCCAACTGGATGTGGTCAGCCCCTCGGGCACCATTTTCAGTTCTCCGGTCGAGTTTCTCTCAATTATGGGCCCCGATGGCTCACTTGGGATTTTGCCTGGCCACGTGCCCGTGTTTATGAAAATAGACTTTGGCTTTGTGGAGTACCAGCATGCGGGTCAGCGTGATTTTATCACGACCATGGGCGGGATTTTGGAATACCACCACAATCACGCCACCATTCTGACCGAAAGTGCCGAATTGGCGGCAGATATTGATGAATTCCGAGCCAAAGAATCGATGAAAAAGGCCCAGGCCCGCTTGAGCGAAAAAGCTGGCGAAAAAGTCTTGGCCAGCGCTGATTCTCTGGCAGATCTGCAGCGGGCCGCCACCCGTTTGCGGGTGGTGGAATTGCTCAAGAACCGCCAGAACCGCCGTCGCATCTAATGAAATTTTGGGCCAGCCTGATTTCTTTCAGTCTGGTTTGGGGGAGTACCCTCCCGGCCTTGAGCCAGTTGGGTACTCCTTTTTCAATGGAAAGTTTTAAGCCCTTTTTGGCCCGGCGTTACAATACCCTCTTGGGCTGGCAGGGCCGCCCGGTCTCACTCGAAGATCCCCATCTCTACCTCTATGGCAGCGAAGGCCAAGCGGCCCAATTGGTGGCCAGTGTGGAGTTTGGGCTGAATGGCCAGGCAATTGAATCGGCGCTGCTCAAATTGCATCAGCCCTACGACAAATTGGGCTACCGCGAGACCCAAGAACTCAATTGGTTTTTGGTCATCGCCACGCGCAGCCAGGTCACACCCCAGCAGGTCAAAAAGGCCTTTGCCAAACGCAAGGCCTGCCATTCATCTGAATTTCGATTGGATCAGGGGCCTGCCCGCTATCTCACGGTCCACTCCGATTACCAGAGCACGTATATTCGGGTCTCGCAGCGCGGGGCATTGCAAGCTCCTTTGCTCAGCGCCTGTCCTTAATTGGGTCTCTTGGTAAGTTAGTTGGGTTATCCAGCCCGTTGATTATACCTTGAGCCAGCAAGGATTCCCAAAGGGTTTCCCCATCTGGTCCCAAACTGGGTTATAGTGATCCCAGAGATCCGAACAGAGACATATCTAGAGGTAAAATATATTATGAAAAAAACAGTATTAACCGCAATCACTGCAACTGCCCTGATGGCAGCCATGCAACCCGCTTTTGCCGACCACCATCAAGGGGGCGGTCAACACCAAGGCGGTGGTCAACACCAGGGAATGGGTGGCCACAGCACCATGTCCGCTGAAGAAATGATGGATGGCAAGGCCTATGCCGAACGTTCGCTCGACCTGATGCAAGCGGGCAATATGATGGTCGAAGAAGGTGCCAAGAAAAAAGATCACAAAATGATGATGACCGGTGCCAAGATTCTCAAAAAAGGCATGCACATGCACCATATGAGCATGAAAGCCATGAAAATGATGATGCATGAAATGAAACACAAAGTCATGCACGCCAAAGTCGGAGACAGCCAAATGTCCGACAAAGAAGTGGCCGACATGGAAAAAATGATGAAAGACATGAAAGCCACCCATGACGGTTATATGAACACCTGTCACAAAGAAATGGCCCTGATTCCCAAATCTGCGCATATGCTGCTGCAAACGGGCAACGATGCCATTCTCAAAGGCATGAAAGAAAAAAATGCTGAAATGGTTCTGATGGGCAGCGATATGATGGAAATGGGCATGGCCCTGAACCATCCCCACGGCATGGATGAGGGCGATGGCCACGGCTCCATGAAGATGGAAAAACGCGTCGAAATCAAAATGCACCACTGATTCAAGGCCTGAATCAACCTTTGGGTTAAAACCAAAGCCCCCACTCAATTGTGGGGGCTTTTTACTTTTGTCTGTTAGTCACCAATGGTGACGTCTTTAAAGCTGGCTCCATCCCAGATCCAGGCCATTGCGCCTTTGCCCCAAAAGTGCAGAGCCAAGGTTTCGTGGGGGGTGTTAAATTCTTTTTCGGTTTCAAAATTGTACATTTTACTGCCTGTTGGGTAGCGCCAGAGCGAGGCGCCCGACCAAGAACGCAAATGGGCTGGGGCGGTCTGATCCAAAACCAGGGGCAGGTATTGGGCTGTGTTTTGGCCTGGGTTTGGGTTTTGGCGGCTCAGGATCAGAATGGTCTCGCGGCTGCCCTCTTTGCCTGCGGGGTGGCGAATTTGCAGGGCGTGGTCTTCTGTGCCATTGCCATCAAAATCGCCTTTGATCCAAAACGGCGTAAAAGGGGGCTTCTCTTGCCAATAATGTTCTTGGCCAATGGCACTTAGGCCTTTGGGAAAGTACCAGCCGGGGTAGTGTTTGTTGAGCAAGGCCTGTAACTCTGGCGGAACTTGTTTTTGCAAGGCCGCGCTGTACTGCCCGATTTCAATGGCCAGCAATTCCACGTCTGGCCAGGGCAGTCGGGCCAATTCGAGCTTCTGGGCCAGATTTTCCATGGCTGCGAGGTCTGAGCCACTGATCAGAATCCGGCCATCGGCAATCACCGACATGACATGGGGGGCCATCAAAAGCTGCTCGTTTAAATACAGGCCCATCTTTTGTTTGAGTAATCCCACACTCAGGCGGGCAAAAATCTGACTGCCTGCTGGGTCCAATTGAATTTCCACACCCGGTTCGGGTTGTTTTTTGAGCGTGACTTTGAGCATGTGAGAACCGTTCAGGCCTGTGGGGGCCCAGAAGTTTGGGGTGCCTTTCATGGGCTGGCGAATTTCGAAATGGCTTTTTTTCTGGCGCTTGGCCAAGACCTGCATCAGTGGGTAATTTTCACTCAAACAGAGCAATAGGTGATCGGCTTCTGGATGGGGCAATATTTGAGGGGGTTCCTGATCCTGGCCCAGCGCTTGCTGTTCATAAGCCAAGCGCTGGATAAACTGCTCACGCGTCTCGGTCGTGTTTCCCTTGAGCAACCATTCGGTCTGTAGTCCCAAACAGGTTGGCTGTGCCGAAACCGAAACAAAACTGAAGCTGAGATAGCTGAGGGCTGACAGAAGCCAGGTGATTTTTTTCATCGTGGGGCAGGGGGATTGACCTTGGGGGCCGGTGATGCGGGGGCTGCTGGGGAAGTTGGCGGCACATATTTGGGAAATTGGGGTCTGGCCGTGGCAGGGGTAAACCACAAGGGCATTTTGCCCAGATCTCCAGCGCTAAAGTCTTTGTCGACAGCCATAATGCTGATCACCCGACTGCCGATCACCCGGTACATCACGCGTGCCCCATCGCTATAATACCAAACCAGGCCCAAACTATTGCCCGAGGCATTGCTGTGACTGCGGCGCATGATTGCATTGCGGATTTTGTCGGCCTGTTCAAAGGTCCAGGGACTGCCATCGGCACTCCAGAATTCTTTGCTGATCTTGCCTTCGGCATTGGTAAAAAAATGCACATGTGAAGGGCGCATCTCTTTGCGCAATTCCGCAAAACTTTTAAATTTGGGCTCATGTACAGGGTCATAGCGCCGAGGCTGATGGAAATACGTACGCATCATCAGATAGTCTTCGCCAAGGATGGCCAAAGCAGGCAAAGCCTGGAGCCAAACCACTGTGGAGAGAACCGTTGAAAGACAGAGCAATACAGGTTTCATGACTTTCATTGTAGCAGAAACCGAAGTCGGGTCTGTGGGTGTTATCATGAAAAGCAGGCCCGTTTTTTTGAACGGCTGGAAGCCCCTGAATCACCCCAAAAAGCCAGAGAGAGTAAATGTAGACCCATGATCAAACTGACACGCCTATTGCTTTTGAGTATTCTGATCCCGTCAGCAGGCAGCGTGGCCTCGGGCATGGCTTGGGCTGCCCCCAGCAAACCCCCGGCCGTTTCGTCTGCCTCTCTGCTGCAATCAGCGGATCAGGCCCTCAAAGCTAGCCAATGGCAAAAGGCCCTTGAATTGGCCCAAAAGGCCGTCAAACAGGCCCCCAAAGATCCCGAAGGCTATGTGCGCCTGGGGCGGGCCTATGGCGGTTTAAACCAATTTGACAAGGCCCTGACGCAGTTTAATCAAGCCCTCAAGCTCAAACCCAACCATGCTGCGGCCCTCAATGGGCGGGCCAAGGTGCAGATGGTCTGGCGCAAACTGGACTTGGCCCACCAAGATTTAAATGCGGCCCTCAAAGCGAACCCCAATTATGGCGATGCCTATCTCACCCGTGGTCTGGTGCGGATCATTCTCAAACAGCACGAAGGCGCGTTGGCAGATTTGAATCAAGCCCTCAAACGCGATCCCCAAAATGCCGAAATTGTCACCGCCCGTGGCATTTATTATTATACCCGTGGGCAATATCCGGCCAGCCAAGCCGATTTTAAACAGGCCCTGCAATTGAAACCCGCTACCCCAGAAGAACATGCCCGTATCTACAATTATTTGGGGGTCATTGACTATGCCCAGGCGCGTTATACAGAGGCCCTGGCGCATTTTGAGCAGGCCCTCAAACACCAGCCCAATTTGGCTGATGCCTATAACAATCAGGGCTTGGTCTATGCCGCGCAAAACCAGCCCGCCAAAGCCCTGGAGCGCTTTCAAGCCTCTCTCAAACACCAAGAAAGCCCCAATCCCCATACCAATATGGGTGATCTCTACGCCGCCCAAGGCGACTTTGAAAAGGCCCTGGCAGCGTATAGCCAAGCCTTGGGGGTCAAAAGCCCGGTTTCGACGGATTTTCCGCTGATCAGCGAAGCGGCCATTCTCAATAGCCGGGGCCGTCTTTATCTCGAAGTGCGCGAACCCGTCAAAGCCCTGACGGATTTTGACCAGGCCCTCAAGTTGGAGCCGCAGCGGGCTGAATCTCAGAATTTGCGTGGCATTGCCCTCAATCAAATGGGCAAGTCTGAGCAGGCCTTGATGGCCTTTGACCAGGCAATTGCACTGCAGTCAGACTTCCTCGACGCCTATGGCAATCGGGGTTTGACCCATGCCCAGCTCAAAAATTATCCGCAGGCCCTGGCGGATTTTGAGCGCATTACCAAACAGGTTCCCAACCATGCTTCCGCCCATTTTTATATCGGCCAGATTTATGAAGATCTGGGGGAACGCGACAAAGCCATCGCCGCTTATACCCAGACGGTCAATGCCGATCCCCAGTTTTTGCAGGCCTTTAAGGCCCGCGCTGTGTTAGCGATCCAGAGCAAACAATATGATATAGCCTTGGCTGACGCCACCCGCATTCTCGAACTCGATCCCCGCGTTCTGGCTGCCCATGTGATGCGCGGAGATATTTACAACTGGACAGGCCGCCCCGAAGAGGCCCTGGCTGAATATGCGACTGTGCTCAAGGCCTTTCCTGACTCTCCCGACATTCTCAGCTCCCGTGCAGAAGTGTATCTGGGCCAGAAAAAAAATGATCTCGCCCAAGCAGATCTGGAGAAAGCGTTGAGCTTGCAGCCAGAGTATGGGCCTGCTTGGTACCAATTGGGGCAGATTCAGACCCAGGCGGGCAAAGAAACAGAGGCCAAACAGAGTTACCAAAAGGCCTGTCAGCTCAAAGTGGAAGCCGCTTGTGCTCTGGCGCAGAATTAAGCTCAGAACAGGCCTGGTCGGGTGTATTTGTCCGCATCTTTCTTGGGCTGTGGCAGAATAGAGTATTCCCCTTCTGGAGGCCCCTGTGTTTTATCTGCGTGTAGACAGCCTGTCCAAGGCATACCATGACAAAGTTTTGTTCAAAGATGTGGCCTTTTCGCTCAGCAAAGGCCAGCGTGTGGCGCTGGTGGCCCGCAATGGCACGGGCAAAACCACCCTGATTCGCATTCTGGCTGGCGAAGAACCCGCTGATCAGGGCCGGATTGAATGGGCCCGAGACATTCGCGTCGGATTTTTGCCCCAGGAGCCCGAACTCAATCCCGAACACACGGTGATGCAGGCGCTTTATGCCTCAGAGCGCCCCGAACTCAGGGCGATTCACGCTTACGAAGTGGCCCTGCAAAGCCAAGACACGGCGCAGATTCAGCGGGCTTATGCCGAGGTGGAACGCTTACATGCCTGGGATTACCAGGTCATGGCCCAACAAATTCTCTCACGCCTCAAAATTGATGGCCTGGAACAGCCTGTGGCGGTTTTGTCGGGGGGCCAAAAGCGCCGCATCGCCCTGGCCCAGACCCTGCTTGATGCCCCGGATTTCTTGATTCTGGATGAGCCCACCAATCACCTCGACCTCGACATGATGGAGTGGCTGGAGCAATACCTGACCAGCCAGTCGATGACACTTTTAATGGTCACCCACGACCGCTATTTCCTCGAAGCGGTCTGTGATGAAATTCTCGAACTCGAACAGGGACAACTCTACCGCGTCAGCGGCGGCTTCAGCGATTATTTGGCACAAAAATATGCCCGCCTCGAACGCGAATCCCGCGAGACCGAAGTGGCCCGCAACCGCTACCGGCGCGAATTGGCCTGGTTTCGCAAACAGCCGCGCGCGCGTGGCACCAAGTCGCGGGCCCGCTCCGAGGCCTTTCTTTCGCTCCAAGATGAATTGGAATCGGTCTCTGGCGAAGGGGCTTTGAGCCTGGATATTCTCATGCCCCGCCTCGGAGGTAAAATTCTCGAATTGCACCACCTGGCCAAGGCCTTTGGCGACAAAGTGGTTTTAAAAGATTTTAGCCATGATTTCTCCAAAGGCGACCGCATCGGCGTGGTTGGGCCCAATGGCAGCGGCAAAAGTACCTTTCTCAATTTGCTGGTGGGTGAGCAGCCGCTCGATCAGGGCGAAGTTGTGATTGGCGAGACCATTGAATTGGCCTATTACCGCCAGCAGAATATGCACTTTCGCAACGACCAGCGTGTGATAGAGGTGATCAAAGAAATTGCCGAGGTCTTGCCTGTGCGCGGCGGGGGCCAGATCACGGCGGCCCAGATGCTGGAGCGCTTTCTCTTTCCTGCGCCTGTGCATTGGCGGCAAGTCTCAACCCTCAGTGGGGGGGAAAAGCGGCGGCTCTATCTGCTCACGGTGCTGCTGAAAAATCCCAATTTCTTGATTCTGGACGAACCCACCAACGATCTCGACATTGCCACGATTGAGGTGCTGGAAGACTTTCTTCAGGACTTTAAAGGTAATTTGCTGGTGGTCTCCCATGACCGCTGGTTTATGGACCGCCTGGTCAATCACCTCTTTGTCTTTGAGGGTGACGGTCAGGTGCTTTATTTCCCTGGCAATTATACCGATTATTGGCTGGCTCAGCAGGAGCAAGAAAAGGCCCTGCGCCAACAGGCCAAAGAAGACAAAGTCAAAGAAGACAAGCCGCTTGAGCGCAAGCCGCCACGCGAGAACAAGCCCAAGTTGAGTTATAAGCAGCAAAAAGAGTACGAAGGACTTGAGCAAGAGCTGGAACAATTGCAGACGCGCAAACAGCAGATGGAGGCGGAATTGGCCAATCCGGGCGATTTGGGAGCGGGCAGTTTGCAGAAACTCTCAATGGCTTTTGGGGAGCTTGAGGCTGAGATCGAAAGCAAAGAATTGCGCTGGCTGGAATTGGCGGAGCTGGCTGAAGCTGCGGGCATGTGAAACACCAGCTTGGGCTGGGGTGACAGAGAGAAAAAAGCGAGCCAGGACTATACATCTGCTGCGTCTGCTACTTTCGCCATCCCCCGTTGAAGTCGGAGGAGTTGGACTTGCACCAACACGGTTTTGCAACCGGCAGATCCCGAAGTAACCTGTCTCTGCGCTGCTCTGTCTGAAGATGAGCATAACATTGGGGGGTGGAAACTTTCCAGTGTTTTGCGGTGGTTTTTTCTGCGGGTTAGTGTTGGTGCTTGGTATGCAGCCTTTTCCCTTCGGCGAGAGGTGTTTCTGTGCCCAGGTTCGGGCGTTCACGGAGGTTTTTAGAACTGTGGTTAGTGGCTCTGGTTGGCGCAAGGGCCTGACGTTCGGGCCGCCCGTTACGCACATCGTGTGCTACACAGGCTAATAGTCACCCCGCCTTTGTTCATCCTGGACCGGCTGGGTTCCTGTTGCCCTCTCTTATCAGGCCCTTGGCCAACGGAGGATACTGGCAGAACCTTCATTTTGAGTAAAACAAATGAGTCTGCAAATATTGCTGTTACGAGTAAAAAGTCGAGTGATATAAACAAGTGTAAATGTATTGCATTTTAGGTACAATTCAAGAATAATAAGAGCCTAAAAGAGGCTTTGAATATAACAGTTTAATTTTCAAGATCCTAGATGTTAACTTTTGTTTAGACATCAAAAAAACCGTGTTACAATTGACTGGAATCGTCCTTTTATTGCTCTGTTTGATAAAAATATCAACCTCAAAATTGTGAGTACATGCATCCAAATCAAGTTTTGGAAGAACTCGGCTATACCTCTGCTAAATCAGGAGATGCTTGGATAACTGAGGATAAAGCAGATGAGTTTAATTTGCCACTTTGGCGGGTTCTTGAAAAAGAAACCACAGTGGATGTTTGTGGTGCTTATGTTTTTCGTACCAGCTCCATCTCATCTGAGAAAGAGCCACTTTTGCCTTCTCGTCCAGCGGTCCATGTCGTAAGAGCTCAGACAGAGCAAGAGGCCAGAAAAGTTCATCAAAAACTTTGGAATTTGGGTGCAGCTCCTTTTCTTATCATCATTCTTCCTCAGCGTGTCAAAGTGTATCGTGGCTTTGATTTTAATTCAGATCCTCAAAGCCGAGATACTCCAATAGCTGAGTCAGCTCTAAACGCAGCAGAGATTGCTAGAACTCTCCAAGATTTTTATGCTCATGAAATAGATTCTGGGCGTATATGGCAAACCCAATCCAAAAATGTAACTCCTGAAAAACGGGTAGATCAGCGTCTGCTCAAAAGCCTCAAAGAACTTAGTGATGCCCTCATTTCTAAAGGTATTGAACGCAAGTTGGCACACTGTTTGATTGGGAAATATATTTATATTTACTATTTGGTTGAACGCGAAATTCTAACAGATGCTTGGCTCGCACAATATGGGCTTAAACTCAGTAATATTACTGGTGATCAGACCTCTTCCCAAGCTTTGCAAACCTTGATAATGGTTTTGGAACAGCGTTTTAACGGGCAAGTTTTTCCTTTAAACATTCAAGAATTGGGTGTAAAGGCTGACGAATTTATTCATTTTGTAGCTGCGGTTTTTAGAGGTGATCAGGTCTCTGGTCAATTGGTCTTACCTGATTTTAAAATTTACGATTTTTCTTGTATTCCCATAGAAATGCTCTCTTCGATTTATGAACAATTCTTACACTCAGAAGGCCAAGCTAAACATGCTGGAGCCGTTTATACCCGTGAATTTGTTGCTGATTATTTACTTTGTGAATTAAACAGTGTCAAACCCTTAGAAAAAGGTATGAAAATCCTTGATCCTTCTTGTGGTTCTGGAGTGTTTTTGGTTTTGTCTTATCGCCGTTTAATTGAAATAGAAATACGCAAAAATAAGGGCAAAAAACTCACACTTCAAAAATTAAGTAGGCTCTTACAAGAAAATATTTATGGTGTTGAACTGATTGAGCAAGCTTGTTATATAACTGAGTTTAGTCTATTACTTACACTTTTAAGTTATGTTGAAGCCCCTGATTTACATGAAAATAAAGATTTTCGTTTCCCATGTCTTCATAATCGAAATATCTTCTATGCTGACTTTTTTGATGACCAAGCTAGTATTTGGAAAAACGATTTAAAGTTTGATTGGATTATTGGCAATCCGCCTTGGACTGAACTCAATAAAAATCAATTAAAACAAGATCAACCTCATTTCTGGGATTGGTTAAATAAGAATGTCAACCGATATCCTGTTGGTCAATACTGTCTCAGTGAAGCTTTTAGTTGGCGTGTAACAGAAGCCTTGGCAGAAAATGGTTGTGTGGCCTTACTGATTAAAGCTACAAGCTTATTTAATCAAACCTCTTTCAAATACCGTCAAGTATTTTTTAATCAAAACCAAGTTAGAAGGATTACTAACTTCTCAAATCTAGCTTATGTGCTGTTTGCTGGGAGAGCAAAAACTCGGGCAGCAACACTGATTTATTCAAAAGCAAAATCAGAACAAATCAAATCTCCGATCATTCATTTTGGGCCTTTTGTTATTAACCAAACCTTGAATCGTTCAACAGACCAAAAGCGGATTTGGGCACTGACCTTTTACGAGGATGAGATTAAAACAATAGATCCATCTCTTGCAGAATCAGGTGATTTCTTTATCTGGAAACAGGCTTTGTGGGGAAATTCTCGTGATGAACAAGCTTTGACGCGATTCAAAAGAATATTCACAACGACCCTTGGAGATTTAATTACAACGCGTCAATGGAAACTCTCTCAAGGGCGCTCTGTTGTCAGCGAACAAAATAAGACCTACCAAAACGTTTTAATCGGTGAGATGCCTACGTATCAACTTCTGAATGCAAAATTAATGCCCAAGCGTATTTGTTTAACTGTTCCTGGTTTGGCCATTGAAACTCTGGATAACAAACAAGCGTTTTATTACAATGGAGTGGTATCAGGGTTAGACATAGCATTAGCCCCTCATATTTATTTGACACCAGCCTATGCCGCTTATAGCGATCAAGATTTTTTATTCCCAGGTGCGCAAATTGGTTTATCCGCTCCGGTAAAAGATTCAGATTATTTGCGCTCACTTTCCCTGTATTTAAATTCAAATATAGGGAAATATTTATTGTTTTTCAATTGTAAAGGCTGGGGAATCGATCGTAATCGGTTTTCTTCAGAGGAAATTACAAGTATTCCTGTCCCTGATTTGACTGCTAAACAAATTGACGAACTTGCTCAGTTGCATCGAAAATTATCAGTATCTGATTCAGATAGGGATTTATTTAATAAAACCAATAATGTGACATTGATTCAAAAAATAGATGAGGGTATTTCGGATATTTTAAAAATACCGTCCCATCTTATGCTTATTGCTCAAGAGTTTATCCAGTTACGCTATCAGCTTAATGAAGGAAAAACGAGAGTATCGGGAACTCAAGTTCCATCTGAGCAAAACTTGATGGATTATGCTATGTATCTTCGTAACAGTCTGGATTCATTTTCACACAAACATCATCATATAAACATAAAACAATACCCAGAATTTATTGCCTGTACTGTTGAAATAACTGATGCTCTCGAGCCGCTTGCTACCTACACTCAGAAATTGCCCAATCTATCTAATGAAGATCAGAATCTATGGCGGATTTTAAAAAAATCTTTTAGCCAATGGGCGTATGTTCAACAAGGTTTGCGTATTTTGGATGGGAAATATTATCATATCTGGAAAACTCCGCGTTTGATAGATTGGACATGTACCCAAGCCATGATTGATGCTGATGAAATCATTGCTGAGATTCTGAATTATTCAGGAGCATTTGTGTGATTTTAAAGCAGCCAGATATTCGCTGGCAAAGTTATTTTTCGAGGGTTAGAGAGTGTGTACATCAGCTTTTGGTTTGGGGATATGAAGATATCAAATCAAAAGTGACTCCCGAAAATGAAGAAGAAGATATTACTGGGTGGCTAACTCATGCCATAGAATTAAGATTAAATGATGAAAACACTCCTCCAGAATATGAACATTATTATATTGCAGAAGAAACCCCTGTTCCCCATTTTATCTCCTCTGGTAAAAGTCGCAAACGCATAGATATTGTTATTTCTAACAGTCAAACAAAACCGAGACCCAAATTTTGTTTTGAGGCCAAACGTTTAAAAAAGGGCTCTCATACGATCAGTAAATATACTGGTGATGGGGGGATGCAGTGTTTTTTGAAATGTGAGTATGCCGTGGAACAGTCCGAAGCGGGGATGTTGGGTTATATTCAGGACTTATCTCCAGATCATTGGTTTAGACAATTAAAAAAGATGTTTGATAATTCAAAAGAGGACCCAACTTTAAACATTGTTCAACCCCTAAAAAAAGTCCAAATTCTCAAAGATTTGCCCCATGAATGGGAAAGCAAGCATACCCGCTTAGATGGTAGTCATCTTGATTTATTGCATGTTTTTTTGGATTTTAGAGCAACGATAGTTTCTGCCGATGTTTAATTTACATTAAAATTCTTCGCCATTTGCCAAACATCAGAAAGTGTACCTTGGGACTCATTTAGAGTCAGAAATAATTGATATATTAGGAATATTGACTATATGAAAAAAATATTGTTATTAACATCAGTATTTGTATCGATTTGTCATTCTGCTTATGCTCTTCCTGGAGACAAATACCAAGATACCATTAATTGGATAAATAGACATCCGTTTTTAGCTACCTATTATATTGGTCCTCTTGATTCTATGGATGTTTGGCGGATAATTGCATTTCGCCAGTTGCAAGATAATGTTTTCCTAGATATTGAACTTTCATATCCTACTTCCAATCGAATGGGCGATAAAAAAGCCGACTTAGTAGAAGAAACACTTTCTCTTGTAAAAAGAAAATATAATCGAGATAAAGAAATTAGTCAATACACTGATTCAAGACTATGGGAGGATGTAGAATATTTAGATATTTGGACTCGAGAAAACTCAAAAGCTCAACTTCTTTTAACAAAGGTTTATAGCAAAAGTCTCGCTGATGATTTTTCTAGGTCAAAGTTAATTTTTCAAGGAACAGAATATACAGAAGAAACCCGAGGCGAATATGTTCGAGAGCAAATTCAGAAAAATTCTCAATTTAAAATTTTTGCTTGGGCAGAAAACGTAAAAATTTATTTGGGGGAAAAATATGGATATGAAGTTAGTAGTACAGGTTTATTGGGCAATCGAGATTATGTAGCATTAAAAATAAGGTCAAGATCTGAAGCAACAAAAGATTCGAATATTTTAAAAAACAATATCCGAATGTATAAAGATTTTATGAGTAAAGAAGAAAGCTCTCAAAAAAGAAATTCACCAGCTGATATAAAAATTTAATTGTTGAATTTTTAAAAGAATCATTGTCATTTGCTAATTACTACATTACTAACTCACTGCCCTTGACACCATTGCTAATTTGCTAAATCTAGCACCGGTTTTAAACTTGTAACTTGCCCTCACCCTTTATGAAGTTCTCCCAGGGTCAAAACAGACAAATAGAGCTGTGTTTCTGGAACCGTTTGAAACCACTCAATGACAGTTTGTCTGGGTTGTGGCTTGAGTAATTCAGAGAGAAGACAGGTGTCCAGCAGGTATTTCATAAATCAACAGGTCGGGGTGCTGATGGGTCTCTTTCTAGATCTAAATTCAAGCCCTTTAAAGGGGATGCCGCAAAAAAATCGACCAGAGAGTTTTGGGGCTTTAAAAGTTCTTGGTAATCTTCAAGTGAGAGAATCACCACGGTTTCTTTCCCGTGTCGTGTCACAATTTGCGGCCCTTCGTTACATGCGCAATCGACCACCTGACTGAATTTATTTTTGGCCTCTTGAAGTTGCCAATTTTTGGACATGAAGCACCCCTTTTTTAAATCTAGACTGTCTAGATTGATTCTGATTCTTTCACCTCAGAAAGTCAATATCGGAAGAGAGATTCGAACTCTCACGCTTTTTAAAGCAGCAGGGTTTGAGCCTGCCGGGTCTACCTATTCCCCCATTCCGACAGAGTGTCCCTGAGAGGATTCGAACCTCCACGTATAAACGTCTGCTCTTAAGGCAGATGCGGCTACCTGTTACGCCACAGGGACTGAGTACCGCAAGAAAGACTCGAACTTTCACTGAATAGGCCCTCGACCTATTCCCTCTGCCAATTGGGGTATTGCGGCTTAAAAGGTACGCGAGAAGCGACTCGAACGCTCAAACCAGATATTCTGAGTATCTGAGGTATGCCAAATTCCCTTCACTCGCGCACAAAAGAGAAGTTGCCCATTTTCACCCATGTGATGGTAGCAACTTCAGAGTCGGCAGTGAGATTTGAACTCACGACAGGTTTCCCCAACAGTTTTGCAGACTGCTTCCTTAACCACTCGGACACGCCGACTTGTATTTTGTTTTCAAAGTTCACACAAACAAAAAAGAGAGAACCGGGAAGGCTTGTGGGCGCTTCCCGGTTCTCTCTCAGTACAAAACTGATTGATCTGGGCTATGAAGCACCCATCAACCTGAGCAGACACAATTGCAGTTGTAATGACATCTTGTTGCTCATCGTTTTATACCTTTCGTTATCTTTATTTTTGAAACAGCTTTTTTGCTGCGTATTTTTGACTCTAATCGATTACTTTAAAATTTGTCAAGCACTCATGTTAGGCATGTCTTTAAATCATGGGAATTCAATAAAGGCATGCCAGCAGCTTCTGCAGACAAAAGAAGTAATCTGCCTGTGTTGGCACAAGTACCTGAAAAGGGAGGGCAATTTGCCCGGCCCACGGCCCACGGAGGGAATAGACGTGGGCCGGGCACTTAGCGAACGCGCACACGACGTGCGCGGTGAGCGGCCCGACCTTCAGGTACTTGCGCCAACAGGAACGACCTACCCTGAAAAACGTCCAGTTTTTATCTCCAACAAGACTCTGAGCAAAAGGTTTAATCGTCAGCAGGCATGCTCAGCGGAAAGGCCTCAGGCTCGTCAGCGGTGGCCGCGAGCAAGGCGTCTCGGGCCTGGAGATTTTCGTCATAGTCGCGATCGAGCAATTTGGCAAAGTCTTCAGCGGGCAGGGGCTTGGCAAAATAATAGCCCTGAATCTGGTCGCAATTGTGCAGGCGCAAAAAGTCGAGCTGCTTGCGGGTTTCGACCCCTTCGGCAACCACGGTCATGCCCAAGCTGTGGGCCATATTGATAATCGCCGAGACAATCGCCGCGTCGTCGGAGTCGTTGTCGATATCCCGCACAAAAGACTGGTCGATTTTGAGGGTGTCCAGGCGAAAGCGCTTGAGATAGGCCAGCGAAGAATAACCTGTGCCAAAATCGTCCACAGCAATCGAGACGCCCCGTTTTTTGAGATCACCCAGTTTCACAACCGTATTGCTGATATTTTTCATCAGCACACTTTCGGTCAATTCCAATTGCAGGCATTCCGGTGGCATTTGGGTCTGTTCCAGCACGTGATTGACCAATTTGACAATGTCCATGCGTTTGAACTGCTGGCCCGAGACATTGACTGTCACACAGAGTTCGGGATAGCCCTGGTCCATCCAGTATTTGTTCTGGCGGCAGGCCTCGTGTAAGACCCATTCACCAATCGTCAGAATCAGGTCGGTTTCTTCAGCCAGAGGGATAAACTGGGTGGGAGAGACCCAGCCAAAATCTTTGTGGTGCCAGCGAATCAGGGCTTCCATGCCGACCACGCGGTTTTGGGCCAGATCGACCTTGGGCTGGTAATAGAGCTTAAATTCGTCGTGTTTGAGGGCCCGGTACAAGCCGCTTTCGAGGTTGAGGCGGTCGTAAGCCTTGCTGCGGATAAAACTCGAATAAAATTCGTAGGTATTGCGGCCCTGCTCTTTGGCCTGGTACATGGCGGTTTCTGCGCAGCGCAGCAGCTTTTTGATCTCGGTGGTGTCCGTCGGGTAGAGGCTGATACCAATGCTGGCAGTGATATGGAGTTCGTGGTCTTGAAAGGGAATGGTCTGTTTGATCTCGTGGATGATATCGTTGGCGACCTTGGCAGCGTCTTGTTCCTGAATCAGATCGGGCAGCAACACGGCAAATTTGTCTTCGCCGAGGTGAAAGACCCGCTCATTGCCGCCCACGCAATTGATCAGGCGCTGGCTGATTGCTTTGAGCAGCAGGTCACCATTGTCGTGGCCGAGGGCGTCGTTGATCGTGCGGAAGCGATCGAGGTCAATTACCAGCACACCGACCAAAAATTCTGTGGGTGTGGTCTGCACGTCTTCGATCAAAACCTGGTGCAGCAGAATATGGTTGGGCAGGCCAGTGATACTGTCGTAATAATGGGCAGGGATATTGACGTTGCTAATCACCGGGGAGCTGGCCACAGCCATGTGGCGGTAAGCGGTGCTGATCGGCAAGTGTTGATTGACTTTGAGCATGAGCTCTTCGGGCCGGAAGGGATTGATCAGAAAACGCTCGGGATCAAAGTTTTTCTCGAGCATTTTAAAGGTGTACATTTCTTCAGAAATCACACAGATCACGGGGATCGCTGCCGTGTCGATATCCGATTGTAAGATCTCTTCGACCTCTTGGGGGTTCATGTGCTCGGTGGCGTGATTGTAAATAATCAGATCAGGCAGGTATTCCTGGGCCAGGGCCAAGCCGGTGGTTTCGTTGTCTGCAGTAAGTGTCTCAAAGCCACTGATATGCAGGATATCCACGATTTTCTGGCATACCTGGGAAGACGGCTCAATCACCAGGACTTTTTTCATGGAACAGGAGCCTGTAAACCGGCGTTTGCCCTCGGGTCGTTTATCTTCAATTGCAAAACCTCAACCTGTTCCGGTACCAACTATTCAGGGGTTTCTGTCAAAATCCATGCCCATTTTACCACAGGGATCCCTGTGTGGAACAGGAATCATCAGGCCAAGCGGGATGCTCAGCCCAAAAAATTGGGGTACTTTCGCAAAAAGGCGGAATCTTTTCAGATTCCGCTGCTTCTTGCATTTAAGGACTGATAAGCACGGGGCTTAGGGGCTGAGTCTGAAAAGGTCTTTCACATTCAGCTGATTGACAAAGATTTGGCCATTGGCGTAGACCAGACCCACTGTGGGTTGGCGGCCTTCCAACACGGGCACCAGATTGACCCGTTTGGCTTTTTCATCAATCCGGTCAATCCCGGTGCCCAAAGACACATAGAGATTGCCGAGCCCGTCAGAGGTCATGCGGCCATTGCCATTGCCCATGGCAGAGACATAATTGCTCTCAAACAAATCGACCGAACCCAGGGCATTTAAGGTCAGGCGGAAGACGCTCACGCTGTCTCCCACGGTGATATACATAAATTTGCCACTGGCATCGAGTTCGATGTCTTTAAGCGGTTTGGGCAGGCCTTCCAACAAGACTTCAGGACGGCCGAAGACCTCGCCTGTATAGTCGATTTTTAAGACCTGGCCTTTGCTGGGCAGGGCCACATAGATCTTGTTATTGCTGGGGCTAAAGGCAATGGCGCCGGGTTCTGCCCCCAAATCTGCTGATTCAGACAGGCGGCTGGCCAATTGACGCTCAGCCCCACTGCCTTGCAGGCGGTATTTGCTGATGCGGTAAGTCGGACGAATATCTGGCAATTGCCGTGCTTTGCCTGCCAAGGTGGCGTCAAAATTGGTCACCAGCAGGTTACCCGTACTGTCGAGGGTCAAATCTCTGAAGATCGAATCATGGGTGATTTTGCTGGCCATATTGCGGTTGATCACATTGCCGTTGATATCGATCAAGAGCAGACTGGATTCACCCGCTGACTGGCTACTCATTAAAATATGTTGGCTATTGGTGGCTTTGTCAAAATAGAAGAATTCCGACTGGCCATTGCCGCTGAGCTGGGTCTGACTCATGGCCGTGATCGAGGGCAAAAGTGTAAAGGTGCGTGTGTCGTTGCTGTCGATATTGTTCACAGTGACTTTGACGCGCACATCTGTGGGCAGATCGCTGAGTTTTGCTACCAAGCCGCTGACCACGGGAGCGACCAGTTTGCGGCGATCACTTGCAACCGAGCTGGGCACCGAGGTGCTGCTTTGGCCAAAGGGGCTGATAAAGGTGACAATATTGTTGGCGAGATTATTGTCAAAACCGGCACCTTCGATGGTGACAACCCGGCTGGCAAACGGTGAATCGCGGCCAATCAGCGATTCTTGGCGCACCTGCGTGATCACGGGGCCGGGGCCACCCACCACCACGGTGGCCGAGGAGCGATTGCCGGCTTCGTCAATGGCTGTTAAGGTCAAAATGTCGCCAGAATCCGCGGCCAGATTGGCAGAGAAAGCGCCACTTTCATCGGTCTGAATGGTGGTGGCATTGCCAATTTTTCCGCCCTGAATCACGAGCGTGGAGCGGCCAGAATCTTCAATTGCACCGCTGGAGCCGGTGATAATCGTTTCAAAGGATTGGCCACTGGGGTTGCGGGCAATAATTTTGTTCACGTCAATGCGGGGGTTGAGGGTGTCTGCCCGCAGATTGACAACCGTTGGCAAGCTGGTCAGACCATTGACGGTCGCTTTGACCTGCAATTGGTGGGTGGAATTGCGTTTGAGTGGCACAGTGATCGAAAAACTGGTCTCACCTGCGCCCAGCACTTGCTGAACGACAGAGGTGCCACCTTCAACGGTCACGGTTGCGCCAGCGGTGACGGTGCCGGTCAGCAAAATGCTGTCTTTGTCCGTTGCGGGCACAACGGTGCCGGTCATTAAGGGGCTGGGGGTACCGGCCACAGCCCGCAAGGTGGTGGTGACTTGGCTGTTGTTTTCTGCCACGGGCTGAATTACCGACATGACCGCAAAGACATTGCTGGCCCCACCCAAATTGGTGGTGTCGGTGCTGCGCTGAACCGCGTCGAGCACCGCATTGATCTCAGGCGGGCTGAATTCGGTGATCGGCACTTTGTTCTGTTTGAGCACAGTGCCATTGTTGAGAATCAGGCGCGTGGTCAATTCTGAGAGGGGTGAGATATTCAGGCTGGAGCTGCCGCTCAACATGGCGCGCATTTGGCTTGGGCCGCTGCCCACTGAGACCACAAACTCGCTGGAAATCAGGGCTTCTTGGGGCAGCGAAAAGCTGTATTTGCCATCGGAACGGGTCAAGGTGGTGGCCAAGGCCGTGCCCAAGACATTGCCGTTATTGTCAATTTTGTGCAGGTTGACACGCACATTGGCGCCCACAGCCTGCAGGCCACTTAAAGCTTCGGCAGAGGGCACCAGCCAGCTGTCCAAACGCAGTTTGGGCGGCACGCTGGCCACACGGCCGCTGGGGGCCATGACTGTGCCGGAGACCACACGGGTCAAAAGTTGGTCAATGCGGGTGCTCAGGGTGGTGTTTGACTTCAGACTCGCGAGGGTATTGCTGACCGAGGCTGCCAGGGGGGTGGTGGCGTAATTGATGCTCTCGGTGCTCTGATTGGCCAAAATTTGCGCTTCAGCGATTACATTGAGGGGAATCGAAAAAAGCGGTTCGTTGCGATCGACCAAGAGCTGCACCGAGGCGGTGGTCACGGGGCTCAGATCGAGTTTGTCGCTGGTGGCAAAATTGCGCAGAAATTTGCCAGAAGCATAATCGCCGACTTCGATCACCATATTCGAGGCGGGCAGGCTGACCTGTTCGGTGGGGATGTCAATTTTATAATGCCCGTTGGCATCGGTTTTGGCCGTGGCCAGGGGTTCTGAGGAAACTGCCTTGCCGTTATCGTCAATGCGGATCAGACGCACCTCAAGGCCTTCAGCGGCTTTGACCAAGCCTGTGGCCGCTTCTGCAGCTGGGTCTAAAAGGGTCTTTATAGGTGCAAGCAGGTTAAAGGGGGCACGGGCCACCAGAGACGTATCTCCCTGAGGCAAATAGACATCGCCTTCAATCCTGAAGATATCAAGGGGGACCACCTGCTGGGGTGCCGGACATCCGACAACCAAAAGTGACGCGGCGCAGGCCAAAGCTAGATAACGTTTCATGATTGCGAGTTAGCTCCTCAGTAGTTTCAATTTTTCGCACAGGTGCCAGAGTTGGTGACGCAGTTCGGCTGTTTGCTCTGCTGACCATTCGGGGCCAATCAGCGGCAGAAATGACGTCTGTTCGGGGGCAAACCCTCGCTCAAGCAGGGTTTTTTGGAGATCTTCAGAATCTACCCAGATGTGATCCATGGCTTTCAGGCGCTCCAAACCCTCCAGGGAGAGGGTGGGATTTCCAGAAAGACGGGCCAGGTGCACAAAGGTTCCTGAATTCAGGTGGAACTGTTCGGGACGGCCACAGTGGATCGTGATATTGCTTTCGGGCAAAAGGGTCGTCGTGCTGGGAAGCTCTGGGTTGAGCAGATCCGGTTGATCTTGCTGGGGATTTTCCCAATACACAATCGGCTGTCGAATGCCATAACGCTTTTGACGCGGGGCCGAGGTCTTTTTTGGACCCCCGATCCCAATCCAGCGGGCAATACCAGCTTCTTCACTCAATCGATTCTTGATTCCCAGTTCTTGCAACATTTTTTCTGCTTTTTCCAAAGTCAGCCCGTCTGTGGGGGAATATCCGGGTGTGGCATACCAACGCTCCACCATCAGACCACATGATTCAAACATTATAACAAGGTCTTGTGAAGTATAAAAACGCAGCTGCCCTTTTTCTGGCAAAGCGCCCTCACGATAGTCCCATTTGCCGCCCAGCCATTTTTGCAAAAGCGGCCAATAGCAGGCGTTAGCGACATTAACGATAATAATACCATCTGATTTTAAATATGACTGTACCTTTTTTAACAGATCCCCCGGTTGGCGACAGATTTCTAAACTTCCGTTAAAAACGATGGCATCAAAGCTGGCTTCTTTTAAAACCCAGTCACCCTCCAGGGCTGATTCCAGCACCTGGTCATAAATGGAGCGGGCCTCTGCTGCCAGAGTGGCATCGGGCTCGATGCCTGTGAGAACATACTCTGAAGGTGCACGCTGTTTGAGCGCTGCACCAAATTTGCCACTTTTGCAGCCCAGATCCAAGACCTGGGTATAGCCACGGGGCAAGACCCGTTGCACTTCGGGCCAACTGGGCAGATACGTGCTGGGGGTTCCCCATTTGGAAAAAAACAAACGGCGGTTGGTTTCCATTTGGGCTTTGTAGTCGATGCCGTTTTCGAGAAAACTGACGCTGCCAAAGTGGTGAATAAAGGCATCTTCGGCAATTCCGATTTCATAACCTGCTTGCAGGGCCCGCTGGCAATAATCGTCGTCTTCAAAATTGCCTGTGCCAAATTGCTCGTCCAATCCCCCAATCGCCTGGTAAACTTCGCGCCGCAGGAGCATGGCAAAACCGGCCACACGCTGAGTTTTGCTGAGTTGGCCCGAAAAATGCCGGGCCCGCTGCTCGGCCACTGCGTTAATGCAGTCAATATCCCAGGGGTCATAATCGAGATCCAGTTGTTGGGCTCCGCTGATGCAATTGGTGCGTGGGCCAATCAACCCCAGCCGGGGATGTCTATCAAAATGGGCCAGCATGCGCTCCAGCCAGTGGGGTGTGACAATCACATCGTTGTTGAGCAAAAGCAGAAATTGGCCCTGGCTGATGGCCAGCCCCTGGTTATTGCCTGCGGCATACCCTTTGTTGTGTGGGTTGAGAATCAATTTGAGCCCCGACTGCTGAGCGAGGTAGGCGGGTGTGCCATCAGAAGAGGCATTGTCCACCACAATCACTTCGCTGTCGGGGCTGTATTGAGAAATACTCAACAAACAAGCCTGCGTATAACGCAGGCAATTGTAAGTGAGAATAATGAGGCTGGTGCGGGCGATCAACGAATCAGGTTGAGGGTATTTTCCAAATTCCCGCCGACCACGCTGAGGACCTTGGTCAGACCTTCAACGGAATTGCTGATATCTGCAATTCGGGTATTGATGGCTGCCAGAGCCAGACCGGTGACGCCGTCAAATTTGACGGTGCCCACCAGGGTGCCTCCGGTGACCAGGCCCGTGACAGCATTCAAGACCGCGCCGGGACCGCGCCGGATTTCACCGGTCACAGGACTGATAACATAATTGGCGGCCACGTTGCTCTGGGCCAAGAAACCTGCCACCAGGGGATCGTCGTTGATGCCGATCGTAGCCAAGTTTTGAGAGAGATTGTACTGCTGGTCAAAGTTGTCTTTCATCCACAGTTCAAAGCGGGGCAATTGACCGGGTTTGTCGAAGAAAACCTTGATAAAGGTGGGGTATTTAAAGGGGGTAGCCTGATCGTCGACCACTTCCAGGGTTTGTGAGGTGTCGTCTTTGTCGCGGGGACTGGGTACAACCAGGGTCTTTGCCAAGCGGGATTGCTCATTGCGCAAAGGCGTATAGTCAAAAGTGGATTTTCCAATTACAACGGGTACAGCCATGTGTTTTCTCCTTCAAGAATAACTCAAACAAATTTATTTAATCACAGAAAGCAAACTGGTCAATTGATTGATATCAATGCCAGCGATCAAGGTGGTGAGTGATTCCAAAACGCCTTGCATTTTTTGAACTTCGTCATTGACATCTTCCAAGGCAATGCGGTCACCCAGTTCAAAATTGACATATCCAGCCACGCCCAGAATGCTGTGCTGAGAGGCGGACCAGTCTGAGGCAATGACCGATGTGGCTGAATGGGGTTTTGTACCCGCAATTGCTCCTGTCTCCAGGTCAATGCCATTAAAAATTCCCTCAACGCGGATACCGGAGCTGTCAGGAATACCATCGGCATTGGCATCTGTTGTTGCGGTGGCTTTAATCACCAGATTGTTATTGCCCTCTTTCAAGAAGCGCTGAATGTAGATATCGGGATCGACATTGCGACTGCCTTTGAGCTGGTCATTGTTAAAATCCGGATCAAAGAAGGGGATGATTACATTGCCTCCCCCCGCTGTGGTGGGATCGCTGAAAACCGCCAATTTGGCGCCATTGAGTTCAACTTCAAAGGTTACACCCGCTGGCGCAGAAATCCGAATATTGCTGAACTCCCCATCGGGATAGGCCCGGCCGAAATTGGTGGTTACCCCAGGCAGAGCAATGGCCCCATTGGAGCCAGAAGACACAGGATCATCCGGGTGACCCAAGACTTCATTGCCGGTCACGCTGTCGAGCACATCGGTTTGTGCCACAGGCAGGGGCAGGGTAATCACACCTGGGCCGGCGGGGGGGGGGGTGCGCCGAATGACCATTTCACGGCCAAAATAATAGGGTTTGTTGAGCTGGTTTTCGGGGTGCCAGATGCTGTTTGCCAATGTGCCAAACGAAGGCCGGTAGCGGATAATTCCGGTCGTGCGGTCAATTTGATAGCGGTTATCGTCAATCACATTGCTGCCGTATTTATCGGTCAGACGATGGACCGGGGAGAGATGTGGATTGGCGTGATCGTGGCCTTTAATGATGATGGAAGAACCCAGGGGCACAACCCCTGCAACCAGATTGGTAAAGGCTGCACCCACTGTCACCGTCATGGTATTGCCTGCGATGCCGATGGCCGTGATTGTGCGTTGTTCACCGTTAATTTCAATTTCTTCACCCACATGTAATTGGCTCTCCATGGGGGTTTGAACGCGGTCGATCTGAATTTGGTTTGCTGCAGCTGAGGCTGAAACCAAAGCGACGTAGCGGTCCGAGTCACCCCGCATGGTTTCAATAAACAGCGGTGTGCCAGCGGGCATATTATAAGCGCTATTGGTTGCGTTAAAGACGTTGACATTGCGGGTCAACTCTGCGGTCATTTCTAAGTCGACATTGCCATAATTGCGGGGAACACTGCGATAAGCTGCACGTGTTTTGATCTCTTGGGTATCTAGGCCATGAGCGCGCAATTGCATGAGCACGTGCTCCAGATCTCCAAATGGCATAATATTGCCGTTGACTGTACTGAAGCCACCTACTGCAACCATTGGAAGTTCACACTCCTCGCTCGTTCGATTTTTAGTTATAATGCGTCTAGTCACTATCTTAGATAGAAGCCTGAACTTTAGGGCGTCATTTAACTTACATTTAATATTACAGGATATCTATTTAATACAGTAGCGATCGTTTCAATTAAGATTTAACAACACCTGGCCCGCAAATCATCTGGCTTAAACCAGCGCAAAATATCACAATAACAGAGGTAGCTATGTTTCCAACCGCCTTTATTTACAGCTCTCATAACCGCAGTGAAGAAATCCACCGCTGGTGGATTGTCGAAAGAGCCCTGCGTGACCCCAACAACAAATCTGTGCTCTATTTGCCCATGTCGATGGGCAGCCAAGACAGCCAAGAATACAGTTGGGGAACTTTCCGCTGGTATTTTGACTTTTTCCGCAAATGGGGCCTAGAACCCCGCAATTTTTACTACAACGATCACCTCGCACAAAAAGATGTGGACCTGTTCTTTGATTGGGTGATCAATTCTCAAGTCGTGATTCTCGGCGGCGGCAGCAGCATCCTCGGGCGCAATCGCTATATGACCCTGGGTGAACGCTATTATGGTGATGCGGGTTTGTTTGAGCGCCTCTTGCATCAACGTCAGGATCGCGGTTTACTCACGGTGGGCTTTTCCGCCGGGGCCGCTCAGCTCTGTTCAACCATGATGGGTGCCGTCGAAGCTGATAGCCATGATTCCCATGGTTTTGGTTTGGCCCACAATATCATGTGTACCCTTCACCATGATTGGGGCCGTGACGCCAGCCTGAAACAATCTGCCGCCTATTTCCCCCAAAATGCCGTCTTTGGCCTGCCCAACGATTCAGGTCTGGCTGTGGATCAGGGATTTTTGGACTCTGGCAATATTTGGCAGATTATTGAATTTGTGGTCGACAGCACCTGGGATATTCCCAATGAACAATTTCATATCAAAACCCGCCAGGGCATGAATATTGACCATTTCTACAATGATGGCCGCAAATGGACCTTCAATCACGGCGACAAAATGGTGCGGGTCATGTCTCAAGACGACCAGTTCCAGGGCGCTTGGATTGTGCTGAGCAATGGTCAGATCATTGATTATTGGTCGCAAAATTACAGCCTCTATCCCAGTATTGAAGCCATTTTGGCTTCTCACTAGACTTGTTAGAGCACAAAGGCAGGGGGCGCTGTCTGCAGCGATCTCTGCCTCTTTTTTTCTTTTGTTTCTGGCTGGTATTGGCGTTTAAAGCTGAGGCCAAGCCTGTGGATTGGCAAGCAGAATTTGCCAAGGCCCAGGTGCCCGGGGCTGTTTTTGTGAGTATTGAAGGCCAAAAGCCTGCTCAAATGGAAATTTATACCGATCCCAGGCGCAAAGAACCCGCCTTGACCGCCGCGACACGGCTGCCTTTGGGGCGGCTCTCGGCGGTGTTCAACAGTGCACTGCTGCTGGAAGGCGTCCAAGCCGGTCACTGGGATTTGGATGAAAATATCAATACCTATCTGAATCATTTGCAGGTTGTTAATACCTTTGCAACGCCATTGACGTTGCGCCATCTTTTGCTTGAAAACGATGGCTTTCCTGAGTTTTATCAGGGGCGTTGGCTTGAAAGCCCCAAGCGGGTGCCCAGCCTGGAACAATTGCTCAATTACGGTCTCAAGCCCTTGGTCAAGGCCCCTGGCAGTATTGCCACGCCAAACAGTTGGGGAGCGGTTTTGGCTGCTTATTTGCTCGAAGTTCAAGATGCCAAAGTACCCGCAGATCAACGCATGCGCCAGCGCTGGGGGTTGACCTCACTGAAAACAGGTGGAATGCAAGCAGGGGAACTGCAAGGCTCGTTGCTGGATGACAAGCAACTCTGGGATTATCCCCGTTTGTACAGTGCGGCTCCTGCCAGTGATCAGCGTTTGCTTGCGCTGGGGGAGATGCAAAAATGGCTGGAGATCATGGTGGGACGTCGTCCCGGTCTCTCTCTTGCCACCCGTCAGCTTTTGTTTAAGCCCCCTTCGCCCCAAGGGGAACCCCAAAGTCTGGGTTTTTTGCCTTATCCGGTCGCGTTGCCCAAAGGGGGGCCGGTCTTTTTTCGGGAAAGCACACAAATGGGACTTTCGCAATTTTGGGTGGTTCAGCCCCAAACGGGCAAAGCAGCTTACCTTGTGCTGCGGCGCGAAGCGCCGGATTTGGCGCGCAAACGATTGGATAGCTGGCTGGGGATTTCGCCCCAACCGCGCCAGAACCCAACCCATTCAGAACAATTTCCCCCCGATGGGCTCTATGGGTATCCCCATTTTCATACCCAAAGTCTGACCGCTTTGGTGCGCCTCAACAGGGGCTTGCTGGAGGTCAAAACCCAGGCCAATGGCGATCTGCTGATCCTCAGTCGGGGCCGGGATCCCTTTGGGGGATTTTCGACACGTTCTGTTTGGGAGCCGATTGCCCCTGGCCGCTTTCAGCTGCAGGGCAGTACTGCGCAATTGAGCTTTTCTCAGCCCGCTGTTTCAAGATCGGCTCATGTGGGCGAATCGAGGCCGAGATTGTCTTCTTTGCAAGGGGCCGGAGGCACTTATCTGCCCTTGGCGAACCGTGAAACACCGCTCTTTCAAGCGGGGATTTGGGGGCTGTTTCTGCTGCTCTTTGGGGCTGGATTTGTGCGCAATCTCTGGCAGTATTGGCATTATGTTGCACCCATCGAACCCGAAGAACAACAAGAGAGTGAAAATGCTCCGCCTTATCTGCTGATGACGCTGGCCTCTGGCTCGGGTCTGATCTTTTTAATCGGCTTTCCCTGGGTCTTTTTTGCAGAAGCCCTGCCGGGAGAAATGAGTTTGGCTTGGCGAGATCCGTTGAATCCTTGGCTGTTTGGGCTTTTGATCCTGCCCCTGCTACAACTTTTTTTTACAGGGGTGTCTGCACTTTTAGCGCTGGGTTCATTGCGGCTTTGGCAAAACGTGGATCGTCTCAATGGCTGCTTGCAATTGCTGGCCACGGGCGGCTACGTCTTTTGGCTGCAAACCTGGCATTTAATTGGTTTTCAGGTCTGACGCGGGAAAAACAAAGGCAGTGACAAACAGAAACGACTGCCCTGGGGCTGTGATTGGTATTCGAGTTGCCCCTGTAAGAGACGACTGAGTTGCTGGGCAATTGAAAGCCCCAGTCCTGTTGAGGATTCTCCTGCTGTTGGGCGGGCTGAGAGCCGGGTGAATTTTTTAAACATGTGCGAACTGTCTTCGGCGGTGAAGCCAGGCCCTTGATCTTCGATTTCAATTTGGATCTGTTTTTCGCTCAGGCTGTTATCTCCGAAGCGGGCCCTCAGTGTCACCTGGGTTTTGCCCGCCGAAAATTTGAGGGCATTGGAGACCAAATTGTCGAGAATTTCGCGCAGCAAAAGGGGATCGCTTTGCAGCGTGGGCAATTCGGGATCAATTTCCAACACCAAACTCTGCTCTTTTTCGTCCGCTCTTTTTTGGTAATCGCTGCGAATTTGCTCCAATAAATCTTGCAGCGAAAACCAACTGAGGTGGGTATGGATTTTGCCATTCTCGAGCCGGTGGATGTCCAATAAATGAGAAATAATCGCCAACATCCGATCGGCATTGCGCTCAATCATGGCAGTATAACTGTCTAAATCGGGTTTTTTTAACTCTTGAACCTGTTCCCGCAAAATTTGAGCCGCTCCCGAAATGGCGTTGAGTGGCGAGCGCAAATCATGGGAGACAATGGCCAAAAATTCGTCTTTTTCGCGGTTGAGTTGACGCAGGTCTTCTGCCTGTTTTTCGAGTTGTGAGGCATGTTGAACCAGCATGTCCTGGGCTTTTTTGAGCGAGACATGGGTGTGAACCCGTGCCAATAATTCCTGGACATGAAAGGGCTTGGTGATGTAGTCCACGCCACCGGCCAGAAAACCCTGCAAAATATCGGCCTGTTCGGTGCGGGCGGTTAAAAAAACCACAGGAATGGGGGCTGTATGAGGCATCTCTTTGAGCCTTTTGCAGACATCGAATCCCCCCCATTCAGGCATCATCACATCAAGCAAGATCAGATCGGGGGTGATACTCTCCAACATCTGTAAGGCAATTCTGCCACTGGCGGCCTCTTCGACCTGATACCCTTGGCGTTCGAGTGAGGCCCGCAAAACCATCAAATTTTGTGGCACATCATCAATGATCAAAATCAGACTTTGAGTTTGATCAGACATGGCAATAGCCAAAGAAATAAAAAAATAAAACTGGCGAAAAAGCCAATGGTTTGCCCTCTGTAATCATCAAAACTAAACGTGTCTTATATTATATACCCAAATTTGTTTTTGTTGAATCCGGGGGGGAGACGACGTCTGTCCGGGCCAGACTCAAACTGCAGCCCTGCAAGGGCTGTGGCAGGCTGGCGCGCGCTTCATTTAAGGTGGCACCGGTGGTGAAAATATCATCGATCAGGAGCAGGGGCCCCTGGGGCTTTTTCCAGCTCAGGCGCGGGGGGTGCCAACTGAAACTATTTTTTAGTACCGCAGCGCGCTCTCGGGCGCTGAGGGCGTGCAGGGCTGGGGTGGCTTGGGTGCGCAACAACCAGGGAAAACAAGCCACTTCTAAGGCCTCAGCCACCCCCAGAGCCAGTTCTTGGGCTTGATTATAGCCCCTTTCTTTGAGACGGTCGGCATGTAAAGGAATCGGCACAACCCCTGCGGGTTTTGGGGCCCGGTCTTTGAACCAGAGGCCCAGATAAAATCCCAGAGCCCGAGCGAGGTGTGCCCGTTGATGGTATTTGGTTTGACCCAAGATTTGGCGCAAAAGCCCTTGATAAGGCCCATAGGCATAATGCGGCCAGGGATCTGTCTTCAGGAACGCTTCAGCAGAAAAGGCCAGAATTTGTTGCCAACAAACTTGGCACAGTGCCCGAGAGGCACTGCGCCGACAGTTTGCACAGCGAACTTGCCAGAGCAAAAGCTATTTAATAATCACTTCAAGTTCACCTGTGGTGGGTGAGGTATTGAGGTTTTGCCCCGGTGAATTTTGATTGACCTGCACCTGTTGTTGGGGATTGTCTGGTGAGACAGCACTGTTGGCAAAGTTATTGTTGTTCTGATTGCCATTTTCAGCGGGGCCTTCTTGGGTGACATTTTCTTGCTGGCGCAGGGCATTGAGATCAACGGGCTCCGGTGGTGCTGGGGGAAGACCTTGACCCACCAAGGTCATCATGCCCGTGGTCAAATTGACCATATTCTGGAGATTGGGGTCTGAAACGCCCACCTGACCTTGAAAGACCGTAATCTGAGTGACCACATCGGGCAAAGCGCCCTGGGCAATGGGGAAGAGGGCTGAGGAATACCCCAAAGCCATCTCACCTGACAGGCCTGAGCGATCGGGCCAGGGCAGCAAAGAGGTCTGCGTGGGGGCTTTTTCTTCGACACTGACCATAAATTCGGTGCCCAAAACAGTGGCAACGGCGGTGCGGGTGCGCACACGCATATTCTGCTTTTGTTTTTGAACTTTAAAATAGGCCTTGCCTTTGTGAAGCTGGACCTGTTTTGAGGCGGCTGAGCGAATGCGGGCAATGGAGCGGCTGCCCAGGCGTACCACGGAGCCATCGGCATAGTGGATTTGGGCGCGGGAATTGGCGCCTGTGCGCACATAGGTACCACTGCTCAACGGGGTTCCTTTGCCTGCACTGACCCATTTTCCGGCCCGATTGACCTGAACCGTGTTGTGGGTCCATGCGACGCGGGCAGAACTGTCAGCCTGTGTTTCGTGGGGGGCAGCAAGCACCAAACAAATGCCTGCCAGACCCAGTGTGAGAATGCGTTTCATTGCGATAAATCTCCTCTAGCTCTCAGATTGTATGGCTGTAATCAGGTTGATTCCAAACGAGAAAATGCCTGCGCTGCGCTGAGCATCTGTCATATTGAGAACCTGATTATAGTCTCCCCTTGCTTCGATTATAAACCATGGGCGCAAGACGTGCCACTGTAAGGCCAAAGCTCCGCCAAAACGCAGTTCATCGAGCAGTTCTGCAGTGGCGGTATAGCCACGGGGCTGTAGGCGTGCATCGGCAAAGAAGAAGAGATTGTCTGCCAACGAATGGCGGTAACCCGCAAAGAGCAAATTGCCCAGATACGAGAAATCGTTGCTCTGAGCAGCCAAGTAGTCGAGTTGGTAGCCAGCGTAGAGAATGTGTTTGTTTTCAAAGAAATGGTACCAGGTGCCGCCGAGCATAAAGTCGTTGTCAAAACGCTGGACATTGGGATCTCGACCCAGGGAAGTCGAAAGCACAGGGACCCAGCCACCATAAATATTCAGTTTATCGTCAAACCACTGGGACACCGTGACCGAGAGGGGGATACCCAAGAGCTGATTGCGTCCAGTGAGATTAAAATAATTAAACCAGAAACCCTGGCTGCGCAACAGAATTTGGGTGTTTGAGGGAAAACTGTAGCGCAAAATGCCGGTTAACATTGTGCGATTGGCCAAGCTGCCTTGGCCCCCCGCGACCTGATCGACATTGCTGTTGTATTCGGTCTGGTTGCGCAATTCCAAACGCCAGAACCAGGGATTCTGGGTGGGCAACATGCGGTTAAAATCATCTTCGAGCGGGCGTTGATTGGGATCGGGAATAAAATTGGGATCGTCTTCTGGAAAGACCAGTTCAGAATCGGGCAATTCAGGCTCTTCGACTTCGCTCTGAGCAGCGTCTTCAGACTCTTCGGGCGTGGGCTCTTCGGACGTGTCGGTTGGGGTTTGGGCGATTTGTATGGGGGGGGCTTTGGGGAGGGGATTGGGCGCTGCGACTGCTGAAAAACTCAGGGAGAGCACAGAGAGACTCAACAGGGTGGCCAGCCAACGGGGATTTAAAGGCAAGGGGTTTTTCATGACAGACATCCTTTTCGGCGGTGATGGGGTTTTCTCTGTTTTAATGCAACCTCATTATGGCAGACCAGAGGAAAGGCCGTCAACTCTGGATTTGCCCCCTTATTTTCAGCGTTTAGAGAACCTGGAAGCCTATCGCCAATTCCGGCAACTACCAGTATAGTGGTGATTAAATCAATCAAAAATCTGGAATCATGCACCTTTAATCGAGATGGATACACTTACCGCTCTGATCTGTCTGTCGGGCGCTCCTTCCTGGAGCTTGCCGCTTTTACACGTGCCCGTGCCTTTTTTGGTGCCTTTTTGCAATCAGCCCCTTTTAAAAATGATCCTGATGCGCTTGAAGGCCGCGGGTGTAGAGCGGGTGGTCTTCGTTTTGGATGATCTTTCTGCCTCTTGGCTGCATCCGCTGCGGCCTGAATTGGCGCGCACAGGACTGGTTCTGGACTATATGCTCTTGCGCCATCTCTATGATACCGAGTCGCCTCTGCGCGATGAATTGCTCGATCGCCTGCCTTTGGAACAGCCGGTGTTGCTCTTGCAGGATCCCTTCCCAGACACCGTGGACATTTCAGCGTTTTTGGCCTTCCACCGCGAAAAGCAGGCAGATTGTAGCGTGCGCCTCTTGCCAGGACGCGCTGTCAACGGGCTTTTACAGCCGGTTTATACCGACGGCGAGGATTTGCTCTCACTCAAAGAAGCGCCTGCACTGCGACCGGCCCAAGATGGCCGGATGTATTTGTTGGAAACAGATATTCTCGAAGACATGTTGTTGGCCCATGTGCCTCTGCTCAAAGCCCCTCTGGCTCAGTACTTTGGCGAAAATGTGCCCTATTGTTATGGCTATTCGTCCAAACGTGAACTCTGTATCTGGCATTCATTGGGGGGGTATTTGGAACGCCAGCAGCATTTTTTAGCGACCCTGCCTTTTCAACCCGAAGGGCGGCTTTTGCAAAAGAGTGAAAAGACCCAGGTCTGGCTGGGAGAGGGCTCTGTCTGCGATGCGCCCCCCCAATGTGAAGGGACCGTTTTTATTGGCCGCCACTGTAAAATTGGCAAAAATGTCAAAATTCAGGGGCCGGTTTTTTTGGGAGATCATGTTCAAATTGGTGCGGGAACGCAGCTTAAAAATGTCACGATCTGGTCTCAGACTCAGGTGGGGGCCCGTTGTCTGCTCTCAGACAGCCTCTTGGCCGCACGGGCCAGTGTGGCTTCGGATTGTCGCTTGCAATCAGCCCTGCTGGCTGACCAAGCCCATCTCGGGCCTGGTCAGTCGCTTAAAGCGGGAGATATTCTTGGCCCCTTCAGCCGTTTGGGGCTGGAGGACAGCGCTAAATCTTGCTAAAAGCCAATTTGTCTTGGACAATTTCAGCCCGGATATTGTCCCCGTCTTTAAATTGCCCTTGTAAGAGAGCCATCGAAAGCGGGTTTTCCAGTTCGCGCTGAATGATGCGTTTGAGGGGACGGGCCCCCAGAGTGGGGTGATAGCCCTCTCGCACCAAAAAGGCTGTGGCGCTCTCACTCAATTCCAGGGTGAGATGGCGCTCTGCCAAGAGCTTGCCCACGCGCTGCATCTGAATCGTGAGAATATGCTGCAGTTGCTCTCGACCGAGTGAATGGAAGACCACGGTCTCGTCGATGCGGTTGAGAAATTCGGGCCGGAAATGGGCATTGAGGGCTGTCATCACGGCGTCTTTCATTTCTGCATATTGAAAATCGCCTTCGCGGTATTGCAAGATATATTGGCTGCCAATATTGCTGGTCATGATAATCAAGGTGTTTTTAAAGTCCACCTTTTTGCCTTTGCCATCGGTCAATTGGCCGTCGTCGAGAATCTGCAACATGATATTAAAGACATCGTTGTGGGCCTTTTCGATCTCATCAAAGAGGATCACGCTGAAGGGCTTGCGCCGAATGGCCTCGGTCAATTGCCCGCCTTCGTCGTAGCCAATATACCCAGGGGGAGCCCCAATCAGGCGGGAGACCGAGTGTTTTTCCATATACTCCGACATATCGATCCGCACCATGGCGCGCTCGTCATCAAAGAGAAACTCTGCCAGGGCTTTGGCCAATTCGGTTTTGCCAACCCCCGTCGGACCAAGAAAGATAAACGAGCCAATCGGGCGGTTGGCCTCTTTGAGACCGGCCCGTGCCCGGCGCACAGCGTTGGAAACAGCCACAATGGCATCTTCTTGGCCGACTACGCGTCTGTGTAGATTTTCTTCGAGGTGAACCAACTTTTGGATCTCGCCTTCGAGCAGTTTGGTGACCGGGATATGGGTCCAGCGGCTGACCACCTCGGCGATATCGTCGGAGTCGATTTCTTCTTTGAGCAGGCGTTCACCTTCGCCCTGCAGGGCCTGTTCGGCCTCTTTGCGCAGATTTTCCAATTCGATCAGGCGGCCATATTTGAGCTCCGCGGCCTGAGCCAGATTGGCTTCGCGCTCGGCCTGGGCCACCAGCACATTGGTTTTTTCGATCTCCTCTTTGATTTGGCGCACCTTCATGATGGCGTCTTTTTCGGTGTGCCATTGCTGAAAGAGGGTATTGGATTTTCCGCGCAGATCTTCCAGCTCTGTATCGAGGCGCTGCAGGCGCTCAATCGAGCCGGCGTCGGTTTCTTTGTGCAGGGCTTCGCGTTCAATTTCGAGCTGCATTTTGCGCCGCTCGATCTCGTCCAATTCGGTGGGCATGGAGTCGATCTCGGTGCGGATTTTGGCCCCGGCTTCGTCGAGCAGATCAATGGCTTTGTCGGGCAATTTGCGGTCGGTGAGATAGCGGTGCGAAAGCGTTGCCGCCGCAATCATGGCCGAGTCTTTGATGCGTACGCCGTGGTGCACTTCGTAGCGTTCGCGCAGGCCGCGTAAAATGCTGATCGTGTCTTCGACCGAAGGCTCGTTGACCATGGTGGGTTGAAAGCGCCGTTCCAGGGCCGGATCTTTTTCAATGTGTTTGCGGTATTCATCGATGGTGGTGGCGCCAATACAGTGCAATTCACCGCGGGCCAGCATCGGTTTGAGCAGATTGGCGGCGTCCATGGAGCCTTCTGCAGAACCTGCACCCACCACGGTATGCAGCTCGTCGATAAACAAAATGATCTGGCCATCACTCTCTTTGACCTCTTTGAGTACCGCTTTGAGGCGGTCTTCAAATTCCCCGCGAAACTTGGCCCCGGCAATCAAGGCCCCCAAATCGAGGGTGATCAATTCTTTGTTTTTGAGACCCTCGGGCACGTCTCCTTTGACAATGCGCTGGGCCAGGCCTTCGATGATCGCGGTTTTGCCCACGCCGGGATCGCCGATCAAGACGGGGTTGTTTTTGGTGCGGCGGCTGAGCACCTGCACCACGCGCCGGATCTCATCGTCGCGGCCAATCACCGGGTCGAGTTTGCCTTTGCGGGCGTATTCGGTTAAATTGCTGCCGTATTTTTCCAGGGCCTGGTAACGGGCTTCGGGGTTTTTGTCGGTGATGCGCTGTTTTCCGCGAATGCTGCCGAGCACCTGGTAGATCTGCTCGCGGGTGATGCCCTGTTCTTTGAGTACCTGAAAGGCGGCCCCCCGGTCTTGGTCGTCGGAGAGGGCAATCAAGAGGTGTTCCACGCCGATAAACTCGTCTTTCATGCGCTTGGACTCTTGTTCGGCCAGGGCCAAGACACGGTTGAGGCGGTTGGAGATATAGGCCCGATTCACATCGCCACTGGAAGAGGTCACCCGCGGCAATTTGTTTAATTCGGCCCGCACTTTGTCGACCACCAGCTCGGTGCGTTTGTTGAGCTTTTTGAGTATCTCGGGCACCACCCCGTCTTTTTGCTCCAAGAGGGCCAGAAGCAGGTGTTCGTTATCAATATAATTGTGGGTGTACTCTTCGACGTATTGTTGGGCCTCCGCTAAGGCCGTTTGGGCTTTTTCGGTCAGTTTGTTGATATCCAGCATGGTCTTTTTTTCCTCCGCTTTGCCCCTGTCAGGGGGTTCTGTAATAGTTATACACGATTCAAAATGAAAAGTTAATAGGATTTGCTGAATAGATTCAGCGGCAACTTGAGATGACCGGATGAATATGCTAGGATGCTTGCCAAGATTCTCGCTCAGAGGGCTTCAACACAGATTTAAAAGAGGGCGTTTTATACATGGCTATTTCTGCTTTTCCCGTTTTTTCTCGATTTAAATCCCTGTTGGGGATATGTTTGGCGAGTTCTCTGGTTTTGATGGCCTGTGCCCCCGCTGAGAACAAAAGTGAAGGCAAAGCAGAATCGGGCACAACTCAAACAGAGTCGGCTGCTGTGCAGAAGTCTGATCGCAAAACGGCCGCCCCCAAAGTGGATGAAGCCCTGATGGCTGAACTCAAAGCGATTGCCAGTCTGTGTGAGGTCAATGTCTCGGGCAATACCGTCACGGGCTGTAAGGCCGACGAAAAACAAAAGTTGGTCAGCCGCTTTGAGCGCAAAGAAGCCGATCCGGTTGCGGCGCTCGACACCCTGGCTGTGGCCTTGGGGGATGCCGATGAAAAACTGGCGGTGGTTGCTTCCAGCGTGTTGTACAGCGCTTTTCAGAATTTTGGCAAACTGCAAAAAGGGGCTGTCAGCCCCGATGTGGCTTATCACCTGATTGAAGCCGTGGGCAAAGCCCCACAATACCGTGCCGCTCAAGCGGTGCATGCGGCGGTCCATGCCGCGATGTTGGCCGGAGAAAACGCCGCCCTGTACCAGATGCTCGATAGCCATGCCTATCCCCCGCTGCCCAGTTTGGGCTACCCTGATCTGATGCGCTATGGCCGTTTGGACGCCTTGCCCCAGATTCAAAAAATCGCCCAATCGTCAGACGAAAAATTGGCTGTGGCGGCATTGTCGGCCCCCACAAATATGTACGAAGCCAGTGCCGAAGAAAAAAAGGCGATCTGCCCCTGGGCCCAGGGCTATTTGGGTGATAAACGGGCGGCGGTTTACCAATCTGCGGGCCGGGTCATGCTCTGGTGTGGCGGCCCGTCGATCGATGCCCTGCAAGACGAAGGCGACAAACGCTTGGCGGCCCACCAATTTGGCCAAGACGATTACCTGTTGTACCGTGATGTCTGTTTTACCCCGGTCAAAGGCCTGATTCCCGAAGCGGGCCAAGACAAACAGTGCCAGCGCAACCAGGTCTTTCTGGAGAAAGCGGTCAACGATGAAAAACTGGACTCCACCAGTCGGGGCCTGGCGCTCTTTGCGATCTATTACCAGCGCCGCAATGCCGAGAGCATGAAGATCATGAAAAAATACAAAAACCATGCCGATCCCAAGATCAAACAATATGCCAATCAGGCGATTGCCAGCTTGGTGAGCAGCTACAAAATTCCGGAGTAGTTGAACCCCATGCAAGCCCTCTCCGCCCTCAAAGAACTCCAGGCCCAGCGCCAGCAATTGCAAGGCCGCCGCCAGAGCACGGCTCAAAACCACTACGACACGGGGCTCAAGGCCCTGAGCCAAGCGATTGAAAGCAATTTTCGCGACAAAAAAGCCCTCGGCCAGGCCCTTGAAAGCTGGATGGAGGCCATGCGCAACAACCGCCGTGACCCCGAGCCCTGTTCGGGTTTGGGTTATATCTTTCTGCTGCTGGGGGATACCCGCATGGCGATCCGCTATTTTCAGGCCGCTTTGGCGATCGATCCCCAACACGCGGATTCACGCCGCTGGCTCGATCATATTCAAGCTCAGATCGGCCAGTCCCCTGCCAAGCCGGTTCTGAGTCGCCCCAGCACAACGGCCAGTTTCAGTGATGATCCCGAAGTGGAGTTGCAGCAGGTCGAAGAAGAACTCTTCCAATTGCTCAAACAGTGGATGGAGCAGCCCATGCCTGCGCCGGGCAAAGCCATGCACAAAACCATTGTCAAACACCAGCAATTTTTGACTGAGACCTGTGGGCGGATTCAAGCCCAACTCAAGCGCCTCGAAGAAGACTTGGATACAGGGCAGGTGCAGCACCGCCTTTTGGCGCTCGAAACCCTGGAGCGCAGATACCAAAGTCACCTCAAACGCAGCGAGTTATTTATAGCCATGGAAGTGGCCATGGCAGAGGAGCTGGCCAAGGTCAAAGGGCATTTGGAACTGCTGGAGTCGGGCATGCCGGGTCCGAGCCCCGCAGATATTGAGTTCTTTTTGGACCAATGTGATCGCTTTGCCGACCAACAAGACGAGTGGGACCAACAGGGCTATGACATTTCCGCCCTGGAATCCACTTACCAGAAATTGGTGCAAGAACTCGAAAAATTACAAGATCGCTTGGACGAGCTTTAGCGCGACGTTAGGCCTGTCCGGTCTGTATCACTTCGCCACCTGAGCGGATCTCCGCCCGGCTGAGCAAGTGGTTCATGACTTTGCCACTGAGCCAAACACCCAGCAAAACACCCAGCTCGGGGCCCTGCTTGAGTTGCGCGACAATCTCTTTGACCGGGCGCTCGGGATTGAGGGCTTGAAAAAGCTGTTCCAATTCGGGTTGTTCCAAAGTGATGCCTTCGCGCTCAGCCACAGCCCGCAAGACCAGCCGGGTTTTGAGGGCTTGGGAAGCCTCTTGCTGCAAATGGGGCAGCATTTTTAAGTTTAGCAGGCCCTTTTTTAAGATCTCTTCGCTTTGGGGCAGACCCTGGAGTTGGCGCAAAGCGGTTTCATCTTCACTTTTCCAGCGACCCGCCAATTCGCCTTCGACCCAGCCATTGGGCAGGTTGAGCTCACTTTGGGCGACCAAGGTCTCTGAAAGCGTCTCGCGAATTTGATTGCGCCAAGCAGTGGTTTTGGAGGCTTTAAGTTCCTCAAAGATCACGGCCAAGAGACTTTCCAGATCACTTTCATTGAGCAAACTGGGCAGCACCTCTGCGGGGGGAATACGCAAAGCCCGTACCTGATGCAGATAGACCTGATAACGCGCAGGTTTGCCGCGCCAGGCCGCGTGGGGGTAATCGGCGCTGAGGGGTTTGTTGATCTCCGTTTTTTGACCGGCGCTCAGACCAATTAAACCGGCCAGAAAGGGATCTTCTTTTTCGGCGGGGTCAAGCACAACTAACAATTGGTTGCGGGCACTGCCCGGCAGGTATTGCCCCAGACAGGTGGCCAGGGTGTCGATCAGTACCACATCCCCCCATTGGGCCGGGCGATCGGCCAGCAATTGCTCGCCGTATCGGATTTGCAACCCTTGCAGGGCCTGTTGAATCTCTTTCTGTTCAGGGGCAGCCAGAACGGGCACATCGAGCTTCAAATGCAGGTTCTCAGGCAATTTGACTTCGGGATAAAATTCCATTTCACAGGCAAAAGACAGGCCCAGATTGCTCTCACTCAGCAATTTGAGCTGGGGCGGGCGAGCGTATTCTTGCGGTTCTGCTTGTAAATAGCGGTCGAGTGCGTTTTGCATGACCTGTTGCTGCCGCTCGGCAGCACTGAGGGTGTCGCCACCGGGCAGGCGGCTCTCTTCGGGGCTGAGCTGAAAGCGCAATTTGAGACTTTGGGGGGTTTGCGAGAGAATACTGTGTTTCATTTTTAGTTACCTTAGCTAAACCAGCCCAAGATGGCGTTGACGCCCGAAGCTGCCAACGGACCGACAAAAGGCAGTACGGTGGCTCCAAGGCCTGAACCGATGGTGGTGACAATGCTTTGGGTCAGTTGCATGCCTGTGGCTGTACCATCGCTATAACTGGAAATGGTACTGCCCAAATTGGCTACATCCATGGCCAGAGGGGCCAAACTGAGCAAGGGAACCCCCGAACCCAAAACAGAAGTGGCCGTGCTGCCCAAGACTGAGGTCGCAGCACTGGCAATCAAACTGCGTTCGGTGCTGGCAACATAGCTATCGTCTTTGGCAAATTTGCCCAGGGCTGTGACCATTTCTTTGGCGCTGTCAAAATCCTGTTTCTGACAACATTCCGCAATTTTGCTGCCCAGTTCGATGGTTGAATCTCCACCCAGGGCACAATAGGTATCTTTGGCCGCTGTGCCCACTTTGCAGCCCAGGTCTGACATATCTTGGTATTCGCCAATTTCCAACACAGAGTTGGCGGCTTTGCCATAGGCCAAAATTTGTTTGCCCATGTCCATGTATTCTTTGGCTGTTCCCACGGTTTCAGCGGAAATCCCTGTGAGGCTTTCGAAGGCCAGCGCTTCTCCTGTGGGAATTTCAAATCCCCCCACATCCAGCGAATCGCCGATTCCTTCCATCATTTCCTCAAGCTGTTCCATCGGTTTCACGCCCATGACTTCGGTCTCCAGCACATCTGAAACCTGGGAGCTAATTTTGGCCGCTTGGGCTCCCATTTGCCCCACCTGTTTGAGTTTTTGACCAAGGCCGGTTTCCCCCAAAACCGTCGCGGTGGAGTCCAATGCGCCCTGCAGGCTCTCTGGGGGGGCCTGCTGTACCTGTTGTTGCGCGTCTCCCAGGGTTTGGGGGCTGGTGAGCTGAGCCTGGCTCTCACTTTGGCCTTGGCTTTTTTGGACCTGTTGCATCATGCCTGTTGAGGGCTTGGGAGTTGCGACTGTCGGGCTACTTGTTGGGGTGGGGGCTTGGCGAACCGGGGCGGTTGTCGGTTTGCTTGTGACTGGCAGCGCTGTTGGCGTGCTGGGAAGTGCTTGCATGGCCAAATTCCTTTGCGAGAAAATTTTGAGTGGAGAAGGGGGAAAGCCGATGTCTAAATTGTATCGCATTGATTTGAAAAATTCAACTCTCTGATTGATATCCCCCAGCCACCCGGATACAATGGGAAGATGTTTCAAATTCAGTCTCTGCTTCAGAAATCTTTCCTCTCTGCCGGGGTTTTGCTCTCCAGTGGCTTCTGGTCATTGGCCGTTCAGGCCCAGACCTTGCCCATTCCGCGCATTCCCGTTGAACAGGCCCGCACACCCCAAGAGATCGTCTTCAGCGTTCAGCTTCTGTTGCTGTTTACAGTTATGGCCCTTGCGCCCTCGATTTTGGTCATGATGACGCCTTTTACCCGGATTGTGATTGTGCTGGGTTTTTTGCGCCAGGCTTTGGGCACCCAACAAGCGCCCCCCAACCAGGTTTTGGTCGGCATGGCCTTGTTTATGACGCTGTTTATCTCAATGCCTGATTTTCAAGAGGCCAACGAGAAAGCCCTTCAGCCCTTTCTCAAAAAGCAGATCAACCAAGAGCAGGCTCTCGAAGCGGGGATTTTGCCCTTTCGGCGCTTTATGCTCAAACAGGTCCGCCAGCCTGATTTGGAACTCTATTTGAGTTTGGCCAAAGCACCGCGCCCCAAACTGCCCGAAGAAGTGCCCACCCATGTCTTGATCCCGGCTTTTATCACCAGCGAACTCAAGACTGCCTTTTTGATCGGTTTTTTGGTCTATATTCCTTTTTTGATCATTGATATGGTCGTGGCCAGCACGCTGATGTCGATGGGCATGATGATGTTGCCACCGACGGTGGTCTCGCTGCCCTTTAAGCTGATTTTGTTTGTCTTGATCGATGGTTGGAATATTCTCAGCCAGGCCCTGATCGGCAGCTTTTCATGAACCCCGAAGATCTGTTTTTACAAATTTTGCAGCAGGGCCTGACCCTGACAGCCCAGCTTTTGGCCCCGATGCTGCTGACCAGTGCCGTTGTCGGGATTTTGGTGGGTCTCTTTCAGAGCGTGACCCAGATCAACGAAATGACCCTGACTTTTATTCCCAAGGTGGTGATTGTGGGCATTGTGATGTTGCTTTTGGGGCCCTGGATGTTGCACATGATTATGGACTTTTCGACCTCGCTGATTCTGGGCATTCCGGCTGCCGTTAAGTTTTAGCCATGGAGCTCTATTCTCAGGTTCTGGCGCAGCTCCCGCTCTTTGCGCTGGTGGCCCTGCGCAGCAGTGGCTTGTTTTTGACCGCGCCGATTTTTGGCCAGCAGCGCGTGCCCAATCAGGTGCGTATTATGTTGTCGCTGCTGATTGCCGCTGCGGTTTTTCCGTTGGTGCCGCTCAAACCGGTGCCCGAAGATGCCCTGTTGTATTTGATTGCCTGTCTTTTGGAGTTAATTGTGGGCCTGATTTATGGCTGGTGTGCCTCGTTGATTTTCGAAGGCATGATCCTGGCCGGGCAGTTTATTGGCCTGCAGATGGGGTTTGCCCAAGCCAATATTCTCAATCCCGACTCCCAGACCCAGCGGCCACTTTTATCTGAGGTCTATTATATTATTTCGATGTTGATTTTCTTGGCTTTAAATGGCCACCACTTTTTGATTTTGGCCTTTCAAAAGAGCTTTAAGGCCGTTCCTGTGGGAACCTTGGTCTTTAATGAGGTGGTTTTGGAGCGCGTTTTTACGCTCTTTGCCCAGATTTTTCTGGTGGCCTTGATCATTGCCGCACCGATTTGTGGCGTGTTGACCTTGATCGATCTGATTCTGGGACTGGTTTCACGCACAGCCCCGCAAATGAATATCCTTGTGCTCAGCTTTTCGATTAAAATTTACATAGGGCTTTTGAGTTTGCTCTTTTCGCTCTATTTTACCTTTCAGTTTATTCACGATCTTCTGCTGCAACTTTTGCAGCAATTGGCACAGGTCATTTGATGTCAGATCCTTCAAAAACAGAGAAGGCCACCCCCCGCAGGCGGGGGGAATTGCGGGGCAAGGGGCAAACCGCCAAAAGCCAGGAGTTTAACACGGCGCTGCTGTTTATTGTGGCGATTGTTTTTCTCAAATTTTATTTTCCTGTGGTCGTGCATTATGTTCAGACCAGTACCTACCTGCTTTGGAACGTGTTTCCCAAAGAGATCAGCGTCAATGGTTTTGTGACCTTGATGGGCCAGCTGGCCATGGGCATGATGATGGCATTGGCACCGCTTTTTTTGGCCTTGATTATCACGGCGGTGGTCAGCAATATTAGCCAAGTGGGGTTGCACCTCTCTTTTTACCCCATCAAACCGGATATCAGCAAGCTCAATCCGATTCAGGGTTTTAAACGGCTCTTTTCGCTGCAACCCCTGATGCAACTCGGCATGAACCTGGTTAAGATCAGTATTTTTCTCTGGCTCTCAATTTCAATTCTCACCAGCCATTACAGTCAATTATTGCAAACCGTCCATATGCCCCTGAGTGAGACGGGGCGTCTGATGGCCGCTGTGGTCTGGGAACTCTCCTGGAAATTGGGGGCGGTGATGTTGATCGTGGCCATTGTCGATCTGATTTGGCAGCGTTGGTACTTCGAGCGCGGCATTCGCATGAGCAAGCAGGAGATCAAAGACGAGCACCGCAACTCAGAGGGTGATCCCCAGATCAAGGCCAAGATCAAACAATTGCAGCGCAAAGCGGCTCTGCAGCGCATGATGGAATCGATTCCCCGCGCTGACGTGATTCTCACCAACCCGACCCATTTGGCGGTGGCGATTGAATACAAACCCGAGAGTATGAATGCGCCACAGGTGGTGGCCAAAGGGGCTGAAGCAATTGCTGAGCGCATCAAAGAGCGGGCTCGCGAATCTGATGTGCCGATTTTGGAGAACAAACCCCTGGCTCGGGCCCTCTTTCGCTCGGTGGAGGTGGGGCAAGAAGTACCCGCCGAACTCTATGCCGCTGTTTCAGAGGTCTTGATCTATGTCTATCAGATGACGGGGCGGATCGAGGACTTCTCTCAGCGATAGCTGTAATGGGCCTGGAGGCCCTGAAAGGCTTTTTGTAAGAGTCGCTCTTGCAATTGGGCCAGCAAAAGACCGCGATCGGTTTTGGCTGCGCGGGCGGTCTCCGAAACGGTGATCTCTTTTAGGCGCAAAGCAGGTGATTTTTGCCAGATCGCCAGATGCAATTCCATTTTGATTTCTAAACGTTCAGCGGCTTGTTGGCCCGTCCAACCGAGGGGGGTTCCCTGTTGGCTCTGCTGGTATTCCTGGGCTTTGACCCAGCCGCGAATCAAGAGAGGGGGGGCTTCTGCTTGTTGGGAGATTCCTTCGCTGCTTTCGGAGCGACAGGCTTGACCCTGATAGGGCACTGTCTGCATTGCCAGTTCACGGGGAAACTGCCGGGCCAGAGCACTGTTGAGTTTGTCTATCTCAAAATCAGGGGCTGCTTTTGCGCTGGGGGGGATTTCCAATCGACAGAGATCCGCTTGGCGCTTGCCAGCGCTGTCGAGAGGGTCTTCCAAGACCATTTCCCAGGCATAACATCCGCTCAGATAGGTGGCCAAAATGAGAGATAAAAGAAGTCGCTTTTGCATGAGTGTCAGTGTATCAGATACTGACACCGGGAGATACGCTTCTTTGCGAGTTGGGGTATGATATTAGAGCGTGTTTTGCAAAAGTACAAGACGGAAAAGAGGGACACACACAGTGAGGCAGTTTGGTGAGCTCAAAGGGCAGGATTTAATTCAATTACTCAACACCCTGGCGGGTGAAGGCGCCCTCACAACGCCGGGTGTGATTCACAAACTTCAGGCAACCCACCCAATGGGGGCCCAAAATAGCTTGTTTATTCGCGAGAACGTGTTTATTCATGCCGCTTCTACCGATTATAAATTCAGTCTGAGTTCGGCCCTGGGCAAACGTGGTTTTATTGACAAAAACCAGCTCCAAGAAATGAAAGACATTCGCAAAGCAGAACAACCCACGCCCTCTTTGGCCCGCTTGTTGCTGCGCCACAAATTAATCGATGAGGCCAATCTCAAGGCGGTGATCAACCACCTCAATGAGGTCTTGGCCTATGAGATCATGATGTGGAAAACCTGTGATTTTAAACTGGTGCCGGTTGATGCCAATTCCGAAGATTTTTCGACCTATTTTGCCGCAGAACTCGAAGCAGAGCGTTTATTGGATGTGACAGAGTTTGCGGCTGATGCCGATAAAAATCTCCCGGTCTTGATGCTGATGCGCGAAAAATTGTCCAATCCCAATATGATTTTAAAGCGCCTGCGCGAAGCTGACCCGACTGAATTGTCGGATCCTCAGAATCATGTCTATCAAGCCGTGAATAACCGCAACAGCCTGCGCGATGTTCTGCTGCTCTCTGATTTGGGTTATTTTGAAACCTACACCGCGCTCTTTCAATTGCTCAGTTGGGAGACCATTGGCATGGGCAGTCTCGAAACCCCCCGTTATGCCAAAAAAGCCCCTGAGCCCACGGTCTCCCGACCTGCACCGACGCCAACACCTGCCCGTCCCGCGCCTGTGGCAACACCTGTCAAAACCGAATCTCCGATGGCTCCCGCAACAGCGACTGATGAGCGCGCCTTTTTGCGTCGGGCCCGGGGGGCCGATCTGTTTCAGGTGCTCTCGGCCCTGATCAAAGGCGGTAAACGCAGCGGCAAATTGCGCGTTGAAAACCAGAAAAGTGCGGTTCACAGCGATTTGATGTTACATGAAGGCAATCTCGTTCATGCCTCTTCAACCATGTACAGTCAGCGTTTTGGCGATTTATTGGTGCACAAGGGGTTGATTACTGTCGAAGATCTTCAAGACGCTTTGGAAGCCCAAAAACAGCAAAAGGGCCAACATCTGGGTGAAATTCTCGTGGCCCAAAAGTTAATTCAGGCCGAGATCATTCCCCAAATGGTCTATCACCAAATTGAATGTGTTTTGTATGAATTGCTGAGTTGGGCTGATGCCAAGTTTTTCTTCGAAGAGAATGCCAAGCCTTTGCAGCAGGAGTTTGTGGTCTTCGCTGATTATGAAATTGTCGATGGTCGACTGATTCAGCGCGAGGGCAGCTCTGAGCCCCAGGGCCGGGATGTGCTGGGAGATGCCGACAAAAATCTGGCGATTCTTTTGATGATCAAAGAAAAAATGCCCGATCCCAGTGCTGTGGTCAAACGCACAGCTCAAGAGCCCGCCAGTGAGTTGTCGGAAGAACAAAAACAGGTGATTGCGCTGGTCAATGGCCAACACTCGATCAACGATTTACTCGTACTCTCAGATTTGGACTATTTTGCAACTTATACTGCGCTCTTCCAAATTTTTAGTTCGGGTTTGATTGAAATTCAAAAAGAAGCGGCGGCTTCGACGCCGCTCAGCCGGCCTCAACCCAGTGTTGCTCCCTCTGCAAAACCCAGCATGACTTCCACTGCGGTGGCTGCCAGCCCTGTGGCACGGCCTGAACCAGCCAGAAGCCCTGGCGCCGCAAGCGGTGGTTCGGATGCGGCTCAGTATGAGCAATTGCGCAAATTATTGGGAGAAGATATTCTGCGGGCCTTGCAGCAATTTCCGGCCCGTCAAGCTCCTGCTCTGCGCAAAGCCTTGGAAGCGTTGATTGAAATGGGGCTGGCGGCAAGGTAATCTGACAGTTAGAAGCTGGTTTTTATAGACAAGCAGAGAGACATTTGTCTATTCTGGAAGCAGGGTGAAGCAACCCAACAGAATAATTCTCTATAACACCTTTGAGAAAGCTTTAGCTTTTCGTAAAACTTATTACAATGATGTGGGGTTTGGTACGGTGCAAAGAAAACACCTTTTTTCGAGTTTGATGGCGCTGAGTTTGCTTTTAACAATTGGTTGCGGCGAAAAACAACCCCCTCCCACAACCACCAATCCGGGCAATTTGAGCTCAGGACTCACCCCGATCACACCCGTTGATGGAGATGGCGGTCTGACGCCGGTGGAGGATCCCAATGCCACGCCCACGGATGGCAGCAGTAATTTTAATCCCAACGACAATTTTGACCCCAATGCCCCTGCCGTGACCCCAGGCGAACCTGTCGCCTCTGTCCCCCCCACAGATCCCAATGCGCCGACCCACGATCCGACGGCCACTTCGGCCGACCCCAATGCCACGCCCGATCCGACGGCCACTTCGGCCGACCCCAATGCC
>JBFWRL010000017.1:0-54557 GCA_050248915.1 Candidatus Sericytochromatia bacterium | reverse complement strand
CAACGGCTTTGAGCAGTGGGCGCATGCAGAGTATCCAGCCCAAGACAAAGATCAAGGCCAATAAACCCAGGCTCGAACTGAGCCCCCAATGATCTGTGGTCCAACCCGTCAAGGGGCCCAAAATGGCAAAACCAACCCGAAAGAGCAAGCTGTTTAAAGACAGCACCGTTGCTCTGATGGCACCGGGGGTCCGCCAATTGATTGCGTCTTTGAGCAGAATCTGCGTGATGCCCCGACTGAGTGGGAACAGTAAGCCAATCAAAACCACGATCCAGCCAGTGCTCAAAGCAAGCAGCGCATAACCCAGAATGGGCATCAGACTCATGGCTATCAGCAAACGGGCGGAACCGAAACGCCTTTCGAGTCGGCTGACCTGGCGGCCAGCAAACCCCACAACCAAATTGGAAAGGGCCCAGAGCAAACCAAACACCCCCAGCGGAATCCCTTCGATCTGCCAAATCTTTTGGTTGAGCCAGACCATCACAAAGGTGGAGAGGCTCCAGAGAATCTGATTGAGAAAGATCAAACGCAGCAGGGCATCTTCGCGGAAGACGTGGTTCCAAACGATTTGCATGTTTTTCCAATGCGCGTTTTTATTGAGTTTTTCGTAAGGCGGCTCTTTGAGAAAAGACACCATCAAAACGGGGAAAATGCCCGCGATCAGCTGAGCCAAAAGCACATGTTGATAAGACAAGAGCACCAATAGGCCACAGAGAATCCCGGCCAGGGCCTCTGAAAACACCTGAGACATCTGGTAATTGGCCAGGGCCTGGGTGCTGGCTTCTCTTTCACTCTCTTCCTGTTTGAGCCAATCATAGAGCAGGGCGATATCTGTGCCCGAGACCAAGCTCACGGCCAGGCCCAAAATACCTTCATAAACCAACATGCCTGTGAAGTCTTTGACAAAATAGAGATAGCCAAATCCCAGAGCCCAGAGCAGGGAACCAGCCAAGAGTGTGCCTTTGCGCCCCCAGAGATCAGAGAGATATCCCGAAGGCACTTCAAAAGCCGCACAGACCAGCCCAAAAAAGACCTGCACAAAGAAGACCTGCTGCATATTTAATCCCAGGCTGAGTTGGTAAGGCACCAGGATCGGAATGATCGGCAGGAACATCCAAAAAAATCCAAATAATGAGAGTTTTCGCAGCTCTTTCTGCGTCGGGCTTAACATATGATATCTCCTTGGCGGGATTTTATACGACGCGGCGCAGGAGAGATTGGTTCCTTCCTTGTTTTATTAAATACGGTTTAAAGCAGAGAATGGCTTTGCTTTTCAAAAAACAGGCCTTAATCTGCTAATCTCTTTTTAAGAAAGATCGATTCTGCTGATCCACAATGGCGCAAGTTAAGCCCTTGAGATCATTTTGAGTCTCTTAATACTGATTTAAATTTAACTAATCCTTAATCAAAAGAGAATCTTTTCTTTACCAAGTTTTGGGCGGGCAGGACCTATAATCATAATTAAGAAATCGTTAAACGCTCATTAAAGCGTTAACACAAAATTAAAGAGGAGACGGTTCCATATGACGCTTTCAATTCAGTCTTTCAACCCCTTTGCCGGTGCTTCACCGGTCGGTACGTCCAGCTATACTCCTTACTCCCCTGTTGCCCCTTCGACAGGTACCGATACGGGCACTGGCTTCAGCACAGATTTTACCTCTATCTCCTCTAAACTGGCTGCTGGCGCTGGTGGTGGTTTTGCCGCTTATAAAATGGGTGCCAAAATGGGCGCTGATTTCAAAAGTATTTTCGCCGGTGGTCAAGGCGGCGGTTTTTTAACAGGCATGAAAAATGTTGCCATTACTGGTTTTAAAGGTGCCGGATTATCCGCACTGGTCGGCGCTGGTGTGTCTGCTGTGGCCAACGGCGTGGGTGTTGCCACGGGCAAAGTTGAATCTGGCCAAGCTGTTAGCAATGTGGTGGGTGATACCATTACCTCTGCTGTGGGCGGCCTGGGTGCTGTGACCCTCGGCGGTCTGGGCAATTTGGCTCTGAGTTCCATGGGCGTGGGTGGTCTGCCTCTGACCATCATCACCGTTGGTCTCGGTGCCGCAGGTGGCGTTGGTGCTTCCTTCCTCAAAGACAAGATTATGAACAAAAGCTAAGTTCACTTAGCTGCAACAACACCCCCGAATTTCGGGGGTGTTGCTTTTTTTTGACTATTTCGTCGTTCCTGTTTTACCCTGCTTAAAGCCAGAAGAGGGTTAAGAGCAAGGCATCGCATTGGGAGAGCTGCCTGTGCTACGATGAAATCAAATCTGAAAAAGTAGAGCAGCATGAGAGTCATTGTCGAACGGGGCGTTACTGTCCCTTTTTCCGACTTGCCAGCTTATTCCTTGGCTTTGGATGGCTATGTGCAGGGGCCTGCCATCGATGTCGAGGCCCATAAATACAGCTTTGACCATCACGCGGGGTGTCTGCGTTTGGTCACCAAAGCGACCTGTGCACAGGTGCTCGATGCCCTGATCCTGGGATTGGATCCCCACCCCATGAGTGTTTATCTCAACGATATTGATGCCGATACGGTCTTGGCCGTCTGGCTCTTGGAGCATCCCGAGGCGGTCACAGATCCGCGTGTGCGCAATTTGGTGGAAGATGTGGGCAATGTCGACGCTCACGGCCCCTCTTATTTTCCCTTTGTGCGTGATTTGGAGCTGTGCCAGCGCTTTTTTAAGGGGGCGATGGAGCCCGAGGCCCGCGCTCGGCGCGAAGGCCATTATGCCACGATCAATTTGGGCCACTTGCTGACAGAGTGTCTGGAGCGGATCGACAAATTGATTTTTCGCAATAAACGTTTCCCGGTCTTGCGCGAGCGCAAATGTCCCAGTTATGAAATTACCCACCGTGGCAATGGTTGGATCATGACCCTCAGCAATGAGCGGGTTTTTGGCATGTTGTACCGCGATGGCTATTCGCGGGTGGTGGCCTATCATCCCATGGAGGTTCGCCTGTCTTCTGGCGAATTGGAGCATTCTTGGGCTTATACCATTGCCAAACAGTCTGATCTGGTCAGCGGTTTTAATATTCCTCTGATTTTGGCCCGTCTGGCAGCCCTGGAGCCCGGCTGGGGCGGGGGCAGCAGTATTGGTGGCGCGCCCCGCCGTCCGAATGGATCGCGCAGTTTTTTACCCCCCGATCAGGTCTTTGACGTGATTGAAACTGAATTGCTGAATCAAGGCGTGGATTGTGCTGAGCCCAATTTCTGTGTGCCAAATCCGGAAATCTTTGTCGAACCAGTCCTGGAGAGCTCCGTCGAACCATGAGTTTTCTGCTCTTTTTCTTGTATCTGCTTGGCATGGGCATCGAAGCTTATATGTTTCACACTGTGCTCGAAGGGGCCAAAGGCCGCTCGATCCAAGAGGTCTTGGTCGATATTTTTTCGGTCAATATGGTCACCTTGGTGATTGTGGTGCTGGTTTTGGGGCGGGTTTTGGCTGAATTGGATTTTGATCTGGCTTTGGCCTCTTCTTTTCGCACGGCCATGATTGTCTTGCCGCAGAGCCTGGTCAAAATCTCTTTGTTTACGATTTTGATGGATGCCGTGGTGCTGGTGATTCTCTTCCATTTGCGCTATCCCGGTCAATACGATTTGATCGAAACGGCCTTTAAAGGGGCCGCCATGAATTTGCCCGCACTGATCTTTTCGGCTGTGGTCTGGATTTTTACGGAATTATTAAACCAGTTTCTGTTGTCGATCCGGCTTTGAGCTTTGTTTGGCTGTCGGTATCAGGAATTGCGCCTGAGGATTTCAATGGGATCCGAGCGCAAGGCCCGCCGGGCCGGGAAAAAGCTGGCCAGAATGCAGATCAACAAAGTGGCTGCTGCCACACTGGCAAAGTCCAGGGCTTGCATTTGTACAGGCAAATGGTCCAGATCGTAGACATCTCCTGGAATGCGCACAGGAAAAAAGCTCAAATACAAGGACGTCAGACAGCCCAAGAGTGAGCCTGTTAAAACGCCCACCACCCCAATCACAAAGCCCTGGGCCAGAAAAATCAGGCCGATTTGGCGACGACTGGCCCCGAGGGCGCGCAGGATTCCGATATCCATCGTCTTTTCCATCACAATCATCACCAGAGTATTGGCGATGCCAATCATGGCCACCACGATAATAAACAGAATCACCAAAAAGATCACCTTTTTTTCCAGGGCCATGGCCTGCAAGAGGCTTTTATTGCTGTCCATCCAGGTGCGCAGATAGAGCACGGGAAAGGCCTTCTGGATCTCTTTGGCTATCGGTTGAACCTGAAAGACATCTTTGACCTTGAGCGCAATTTCGCTGGCCACGTCGTCGGTATTGTAAAGGGCCTGAATCTGGGCCAGGGGCATCAGCACCAAGCGCACATCCAATTCATACAGGCCCGAGTGAAAAACCCCACTGACCGTAAAAACCGAGGTGCCTTCGGCGGTGACCAATTCGACGGTATCGCCGCGAAAGAGCTGGAGCTTTTTTGCCAACTCTGAGCCCACCACCAAACTGGCTTTGCCACGGATTTCCCATTGGCCTTTGGTCAGGTAGCGCTTGAGGCTCTTTTGGGCATCTGCAGGGTGAACCCCATAGACCAAGGTGCCAGTGGTGTGTACAGAATTGCGAATCAGGGCCTGTTGTTTTTGCAGGGGATAGGCTTCAACCACTCCCGAATAGCGCTGCAATTGTTTTTGCAGGGTTTTGTATTGAGGCAGATAGTCTTCCAAGCCCGGTTTGACGCTGATATGTGGGGTGGTGCCCAAAATTTTTTCAACCATATCGGATTCAAAGCCGTTGGTCAATGAGAGGGCTGTGGTTAAAATCATCACGCCCACAGCCACGCTCAAGACAGAGACCAGCGTCTGTTTCCAGCGGGTGCGCAAGTGCTTTAAGGCGATAAACAGGGTGGGGTGCATGGTGTGGCTTTCTGAGAATAAATGGACATCTTCTTAATGGGCATATTCCAAGGGTAACAATAAACCGTTGCGCCTGACCAGTTTCAGCGCGCGGGTCTGGGGCAGCTCAGTGATGCGCTTTTGACAGAGCTTATCATCCAAACGAATCAGCAAGTGTGCGCTCAATTCCGCCTGCAGAGCGGAGGGCTGGGTGAGGCTGATGCTGAGACCCTGTTCGGTCGGTTGTCCTGTGCGGGCATCGAGCAGGCTGTGATAATTGAGGCCGCGATTGGTAAAGACCTGACCATGCACGCTGATCTGGGCCAGGGCCTGATCTTTGACATAGAGATAAGAAAAGAGTTTTCCCTCTTCTTCGGGGTGGGGCACAGGCACTTTCCAGGCCTGGGCATCGGGGGGAGCGCCTTGGTAATAGCCGACTTCGGATGTGCTCAAAGCGGCCACCAAGCCCGATTGGCGAATCACCTGCGCGCCCTGGTCCACGAGCAATCCCTGCAGACCCTGTTGCAGATAGAGCTGCAAGCCGCTCTGTTTAAAATAGAGCCTGTCAGGGGTGTTCTGCAACTCTAAAGCAGCTTGGTTTTGTTTGGCCAGGGCCTTTTTTAAGGCAGAAGTGGCGGGCACATGTAAGCTCAAGGCGCCTGGTACAAAGCCCCAGATTTGGTAAAGCGCGCCGGCTGTGGGATCGATCGCACCTTCACTCAAGCCGTGATAGCGTTGTAACTCTTTTAAGAGTGTTACCACTGCAGGGGCGATGGGGGCAGGCTTAAGATTGGCCTCTGCTTCCAATTTGGCCTGGGCCGCTGGGGTAAAGCTGCGGGCCGTTTGCTGCAACTTTTTCCAGATCTCTTGGGAGAGGGTTTGCGCTTTGCCTGGATCTGCGGCATAGATTTCCAATTCAAAGCCAAAGCCCAGCAGTGCCTGGCGGTAAACAAAGCGCTGAATTGGAGCCGGGGAGGGGCTGGCATTTGTCGAAAGTGGCGTTGCATTACTGGACGCTGATGGGGCGGCCAGAGGATTTGCTGCGGCCATTTTCAAGCCACTTAAAGGCAAACAAAAACCTGCCTGGGCCAATAACAGAGCCAAGCCAAAGCCCATGCGGTGTGTGAAGGACTTAAATTTCAGCAGAGGCATCCGCCATGCGTTTGACAAAGCGCTGAGCGATCAACTGGGGGCGCGTAATGGCAGAGCCCACCACCACGGCAAAGGCCCCAAGTTCTTGAGCGATCAGGGCCTGCTCGGGGCTCCAGATGCGGCCCTCCATAATCACCGGAATCGGAACCATCTGACAGAGGCTTTGCAATAATTGAAAATCTGGTTCGCGCTGTTGACGGCTATAAGGGGTATAACCCGAGAGCGTGGTACTAATACAGTCAAAACCCAGGCGGTAGGCTTCTTTGCCTTCATCGAGAGTGGAAATGTCCGCCATCAGGCAAATCCCATCGGCTTTGAGGGCTTTGACAATGGTTTCCAGTTTTTCGCCTTGGGGTCGGGGCCGGGCGGTGGCATCCAAGGCAATGATCTCTGCGCCTGCGGCGGCCACGGCACGGGCATCGGCCAAAGTGGGGGTGATATACACCTCACTTTGTTTGGAAATGCGTTTCCAGAGGCCGATTACAGGGGCTTCGACCTGCATTTTGACATGGCGGATGGTTTCGGGGCCATTCAGGCGCAAGGCCTGGGCACCCCCAAGCAGTGCAGCCTGGGCCATGCCCATGACAAAACGGTGATTGTAAAAGGATTCTTCGGCCTCGGGTTGACACGAGACAATTAAGCTGTGATGGAGTGTTTGAAGATTAAACAAATATTAACCTCAATTAATACTTATCTTTAATTTGATCCGACAAGTCTGTTAAAACCGATCGCTATATAGATACTATCAGTTTAATACGGGAATTGAACGTTAAAAGTAGAGGGCAAAGATAAAATGAAAGTCAGTCAACTCAAAAAACTCACCAAACCGCTCCTGGTCGGTCTGGTCGGCAGCTTGCTGCTGTTGTCCACCGGCTGTGGTCGTCCCACACCCACCGTGACCGATGTGGCCGCAGGCAACCCAGATGCCGGTCTCACCGATCCCACGGGTGGCATCGGTGCACCCGCTCCTTATACCCCCGCTCCTGGCGATGACAACGGTGATGGCTTTTCTGAATTGCCCCAGCAGCCCACCGATGTGCCTGAGCCCCTGCCTGCCCCCACCACCCCCGTACAACCTGGTGCCCCGATCACGATGCGCGCTGTGGCCAATACCACCGCCTTCGCCCTGCCCCAATTCAGCAATCTCTTCCGCATCAACGGTGTCTATGTCTATATCCACCTGACTTGGCAGCCTGTGACCAACGCCGCTGAATACTGGCTCTACAAAGGCCGCTTGCCTGATTTCAACGAAGCCCGCCGCGAAACCGCTTATGCCATCGTGCCCGCTGGTTTTGCCCGAGCTGGTTTCAAAGACGGCCTCGAAGCACCCAACCTGAACGGTGGCACCCTGATCGACAAACTGCAACGTGGTTTTAATATGATCACCAACCGCCCTGGCGTGCAATACGATTACAAAGTGGTGGCCGTGGATGCCAACGGTGTGCCGATGTCTGAATCTCCCCTGGTTCAGAGCGTGCCCCTGGCACCTATTAGCGCTCCCAAGCAAGACGCTGCGATGGATACCAATACCCGCAACCCCCTCTTCACCTGGAAAGATGGCCAAGAAGGCGTCAAACCCGATGGCTATTACACCATGGTTTTCCCCTCTGTGCAGTTCACCAACGGCACCCTGCCTCCCACCTCGATTGCCTACTGGAGCGTTTTCCGCCCCGCTGGCACCAACGTGGTTCGCTACGGTGACGACAGTTCCAACCTGACTTCTTATCGCGGAACCCTGCCCTTCGACATCACCTTTACCCTGGGTGCCGGCAAGAATTATTCCTGGACTGTGGTCGGTGTCAAAACCGATACCGGTGATATGAAAACCGCCAGTGCCATCTCCCGCAGCTGGAGTGGTTTCGGTCACTTCCAAATCACCAACGATGCTCCCCCCCCGATGGTGACTGCCAACAGCGTCCGCCGCAAGCCTGCTACCAACGGTGTCACCAGCTTCGGTGCCCCCCGTCAGCAGACCGCTGCTCCTTATGGTCAGACCACCTATGGTCAGCCTCAACAGCAGTATCCGCAGCAAACCCAGTATCCGCAGCAGACTGGTTATGGTCAGCCTGGATACGGCCAGACCCAGTACCCCCAGCAGACGGGTTACCCGCAGCAGATTCCCCAGCAGCAGGCCCCCCGCGCTCCCCAGCCCCAGATTCCGACCAATGCACCACGCTTCTAGTTTGAGTTACAATTAACGTAACACCACCGGAGGCCGAGATGTATTCCAAACGACCGATCCACCTGCTCCTGGCAGTTTGGGTCGGTTTGCTTTTTTTGGCAGGCTGCAGAGTGAATCCGGTTGATACTGGTATTATTGGACCCAGCATTCCGGTCACTTTAACCGTCCAAGTTGTGGATGCCCTGACCCAGCAGCCGATCGGGGGAGCACGGATCACCCTCAAAAAAGACAGCCAAAATGTGGCTCCCGATCAGTCCTCTGATGGTGCGGGCACAGCGGTCTTTACCAATGTCCCCTCGGGTGATGGCTACAAGGCCTTTGCAGGCAGTGTGCGGGGCTATACCCCCGGTGCCTCTCCGGCGATCAAACTCGTCCAAAACGATACTGTTTTGATTGCCATGGCGCCCAGTGTCAATTCGGGGGCGGGCCTGGTGGCGGGTTCTGTCAAAGACTCAGCCACCCAAGCGCCTTTGCCCGGTGTGCAGGTCAATTTGCAGCCGATGGTGGCAGCCGCCGCTTACCGTCCAGGTCTGGTTCCACCCCAAGTTCAGCAAATGGCGGCCCCCCGTTATCCGCCTTATCGCATTCAACAGGTGCCGCCAGTTGCCCCTGTGCCCGGTGGCTCAGTGGTGCAGACAGACACCTCCGGCCAATTTACCTTTAATACCGTCCCCGGTGGTACTTACCAGATCAGCTTTCAAATCGCCGGTTATAAAACCGTGACCCAGGCCAATATCAATGTGGTGCCGGGTGAAAGCACCACAATCGAAACGGTTTTTCTCAAATCGGGCAGTGGCGGGGGCGGCAATGCTGCAGGCCAGATTTTGGTGGTCGAATCTGGGCGCGTGGTGCAGATCAACTCCCAAAACCAGACGATTTGGCGCTATGTTTCGCCCAATGCGGCCTCAGCCACCCGTTTGCCCGATGGCAATACCCTGGTGGTGGACGAAGCGGCCAATCAGGTTGTGAGCATTGCCCCTGAGGGGGGCATTATTTGGAATGCCAACAGCGCCTTGGGTCTGTTTAACCGGCTTTCGGGCCCCAGTTGGATCGCTGCTGCCCGTGATGGGCTGTCTTTTTTGATCACCGATACCAACAACAACCGCATCATTGAAATTCAGAATGGCCAAGTGGCCTGGGAATTTAAACAGACTCTCCTGCGGCCCCGTTCGGCGACCTATGTCTCCAACGGCAATATCCTGATCGCGGATACCGGCAACCGCCGGGTACTCGAAGTGACCCGCACGGGTCAGATTGCCTGGAGTTTTGCCAAAGATATGCAGGCCCCGACCCATGCTCTGCGCCTGGAAGATGGCAATACCCTGATCACCGATGCCGGTTTTAACCGGGTGATTATGATCAATCCCAGTGGGCAGTCGGTCTGGTATTTTGATGGCTCTGCTGACCCCGCTGGGCCTTTAAATCGCCCCCGCAGCACCGCTGTTTCGGGCAGCTCCTTCTTGATTGCGGATACGGGCAATAACCGCATCCTCGAAGTGACCCGTCAGCGTCAGGTTTTAAACAGCTTCAGTAATTTTGTTCGGCCCCAGGCCATTGAACGCCTTTAGGCGGGAACAGGCACTTCGCCTTTGAGCCATTTGCGAAACAATTTGGCGTTTTCGCGGTTGAGGGGATAGGCCTGATCGGGCTCCAGCCAAAAAGTGCAGACCTCGCTGATCAGCTCATCTTCCCATTCAAACAGCTCAGAGCGGGTCAGGGTCTCTGCTACCAGGGTTAAATCTTCTGGTTGCAGCATTTCATTGCTGACAGCATCACAGATCCGCACCAGATCATAGGGTTCTAAGACATGCAAATTGTTCATGTCGCGAAAGACATAGTGAAAACTCTCGGCTTCGCTCTCCCGGTATTCCACAATCACGTCTTGCAGGTCTTGGGCATCAATGGCTTCTAAAAAAAATTCGTGTAAGGCTTCTTCAAAATTCATACTTCTCTATCTCAATTACAATTCTTCAAATAATCAGTCAACAGCAGGGCCAGGGGGAAATTTAAATGATCTTGTTTAAATAAACTGCGTTCACAGGGGGCTTGTCAAGCATTTTTGGCTTGAGAATCAGCCGACCTTGTTGAATTTCCCACACAGGCAGATCTTGCTGTGGGGCAAAGGCCCGCCAGGTATCCAGGCCCGCGACTTGGTTAGGATCCACCTGAGCGGCCCAATAGGCCAGTTTTGCCAAGCCCCAGGGGCTTTCAAACAAACTGCTGGTGGTGATGGTTTTGCCACTTAATTGGGCTTGTTTCAGCCAGTGGAGAGTGGCTTCTGCCCCCAAAAGCATGGGTTTGAGTACAAGTGCAGAACAGGTCTGCCAGATGGCTGGGCTGATCGCCGTGTCGCAGAGGCTTTCATCCAGAGCCACTGGCCATTGGCTGGCTCGGCAAAAATGAGGCAATTCTGCGCTGTTTTGCAGGGGCTCTTCGATATACTCCAAACAGGAAGCCAAAGCCAAATCGCGACAGCTTTCAACCAGGGCCAGTGCCTGGCTCAGATGCCAACTGCGATTGGCATCCAGGCGCAAACGGCCTTTTTGTCCACGGCTGCTCAGACCACTCACAACAGCGGCGATCCGCTCCCGTTCTTGGTGGAGGTCAAATCTGCCCACTTTTAGTTTAAACACATCATATCCCTGGCTTGATAGGTTAGCTACTTCTTGTTTTAAGTGTTTAGGCTCTGCCGCTGTGAGCAATGCATTTAAGCGCAGCGTTTTGCGCTCGTTCTGATCGGGTGGTGCTTGGGCCTGGTAGAGCCCCCAACTGACAGATGGCAAAGACGCTGCTTGTTTTGCAGACAAATGGTGTCTGTGGTTGAAGATCCAGTCCAAACAGTCTGTGAGCGTTTCTCTGCTCCAACCAGGGAGTGGAGCTATTTCAGTGAAGTGGGATTGGCCCTGTTGATCTACCAAGTTCAAGAGCAAGCCTTCGCGTTGGCTCAATCGCCCGTTTTTGAGTGTTAAAGCAGGGGCTAAAGGCAGTTGATAAGACCAAAGTTCGCGCAGTTTCAAGGCTTTTTCCATGTTGCTTTCCGATTGTCGATTAACATTGTCCATTAAAAAAGAGCGGGTTCAACCCCGCTCTTTTTCTATTGATTGAGATCAGGCGCTAGGGGCAGGAGCCACCAATCAGACCTGTGCCATTGGCATTGCCCTGCAATTTGGACCATTGGGCCGTGGTGGACAGACCTTGGCTGTCACCATACACCGAGTACATCCGTCCGTCCAGGGTGCCCGCATAGACGGTGCCATCAGAGCCGATGGCAATACTGCTGCGAATCGGGCCGCCCAGGTTTTTGACAAAGCGCTGGGAGAGCGGAGCCGCCGCATTGGTGCCATTGATCGAGTAGAGCAGACCGCCTTCGGTGCCGACATAGAGAATATCTTTGCCGTCAGGGCCACGGCCAATCGCAGGAGAGGAGAACTCCACCACATTGCCGAGACCAAATTCCTGAATGACGCCGGGATTGGTGCCGTTATAGCTGGTGGGAACGGCTTTGAGTACACCGTTCTCAGAGGCCACATAGACGGTGCCATCGGAGCCGATAACGGGGGTGGCATCGCCTTCTCCTGCAAACATTTTCCACACTTCTGTAGGAGGAGTGGTTGTTGGGTTGATTTTAAATAAGGTGCCCGTCTCATTGCTGGTATAAATCATACCGGCATTGTCTACAGCGATGGGAGCATTCAAGGCCATATCCAGCGCACCAGCGGCGACATTACAGCCACCAGAGGTGCAGATTTGAGTAGGTTGGAAAGTGCTGACCGCACCGCCTGTGGTACTGGTAATGCGAATGCCGTTTTGAGAACCCGTATAGACCCGGTTATTGACCCTGTCGATAACCGGGGCCGCATAACGGGCTGTCTGGGTCGCCGTGCTGGGGAAACCCGGTTCCAAAGCGATCTGCGGAATCAAGGTATCCATTGCGCCGGTGGCCAGATTGACCTTGACCAGACGGCGGTCGTTGGTGTGCATATAGACATTGCCGGAGCAGTCAATGGCTGGCGCATTGTATTCAAAATTACCACCAGCAGTGGCCACTGGGAAATTGGCTTTTTGAACGGGGGCTGCGGGGTTGGTCACATCCACTGCGTGAATTTTGCCCGCGCTGTCACCAAAATAGACCGTATTATTGAAAAATGCGGGCGGTGCTGTCACATTGAGGGTGGAGACACCCAGTGACAATGAGCCTTTTTGAACCCCATCGGGCCCGTAGATGAAAAATTTATTGCCAGCGGCAAAGAACGAATTGCCATTGGCATCCACAATGGGTGTTGAAGAGGCCTGATTGGAGAGATTCAAGGACCATTTTTGAGTCCCTGCCGGCACACTAAAACTGGGGTTGACATCAAAGATCACGTTACCTGTGGCTGTTGGATTGGTTCCTCCAGTGGTGCCTCCCCCGGTGGTGCCACCCCCCGTGGTTCCCCCTGTGCTACCACCCGTGGTTCCACCACCGCCACCGCCGCCGCCACCACCACCACCGCCAGAGGAGCTGCCGCTGGTAATGCCGCTATTGGCGATTTGCAGTTTTAAGCCCGGAGAAAAGAGCACTTCACCCGTTTTGAGGGTGACTTTGGTGACCACCTCGTAATTGCCATCGGTCAAAATGCCTGTATTTAACTGATATTTATAGCCATCTCCGCTAACCAAACCCCCAATTGGGGCGAGATTGGCTACCGGCAGGAGGCGATACATATACTGAACACTCTGAATACTCTCGCTGCAGGAGAGGTTTGAACTGAGATTTAAATAGCCCTGAACCACATCTTGTTTATCCAGGGAAAGACTTTTTCCATCGGTTTTAAAGCCTGCGATGCTGATCAAAGGAGAGCAAACACCCCCTGTGCTGGGGGCTGCTGGAACCGCGTTGAGCGGTGTGCCGCTGGTGTTGTTGACTGGGTTAGCGGGGGCCGCTGGGCTGGCTGGCTGGCCTGGCACTGCATTGCTTCCGCCATTGCTGCCAGTTTGGTTATTGCTGGGGGGATTCACGGCCTGGACCGGTGGATTTGCGGGCGCATTCTGGGTGGGCTGGGGAATGGGGGTGGCACAACCCACCACCAGCGTGAGAACCCCCAGGCTGCTGGCCAATTTATCAGCGGTTTTAAATTTTGACATTGCGCTCTCTCCTTCTTCCTTCAACTGACTTATTGATAACGCTTCAACGAGACCCTGTCGATTTCATCATGACTCATTTTGTGTCGGATAAACATTTAAATTAACAGTATTATATTTGATGTTTATCAACCAAACTGTTTACCATATTAATATATTAATACATTTAATTGTAAAAATTACTAGATGGGTCCGTATCATTTATGACGAATTTAAAGGGGATCTTGTGGTGATTTGAGAAATAAAACGATCATTTAATTTATGCTTAATAATAATGCGATAATAAAAACCAACAGGCAGAAAGTTTTATGAGAAAATATACACCTTTGATTCTGTTTTCTTTGAATGTGCTGATGTTTGGGCTTTTTTTGAGCTGTGCACCTGAAGCCAAAGTGCCCCCTGAGGAGACAAAAAATACGGAATCACAGGCACAAAAAGTGTCTTTTGAAGCTGCTTTTGCCGTGGTTTCTGCAAGCTGTATGCCTTGCCACAATTTGGCAACTTTGCCCAGGGTGATCGAAAAAACCCGCAAAGCTTCGTTTGCCGAATTGGATGGGGAAGAGCGGGTGCGGATTGTGAATGATCTGGAAAATTTATTGGCAGCTTTAAAAGCCGGTGAACCCTTGAATCTGGTGGGTGAAAAAGAATTACATGCCAATTTTGAAGCCATGCCGGGTGAACTCTATACCATGCTCGAAAAAGGGGTTATGAGCCCAACCTGGGCACCGGCCCTGATGAAAGAAATTCAATGGCCCCAATACCAGCCGCTGACACCCGAAAAACGGGTTTTGTTGATGCAATATGCCAAACCCTTTTCTGAAAAGTATTTGCGCTAATTTTGCAATCGGGCGGCAATTGAGCGCAGGCGTTCATATTGGTCTTTAAGCAGATGTGCCAGCTCGCGTCCGGCACTTAATAAAAAAGCCGGATCCTGTTTGCGAGCCTGCCACAGGCCTTTGATAAAGGCGGCAACCACTTCGTCATGAACGCCGGGTGTTGCCAATAAATTGCGCAAGCAAAATAGCCGATCACTGAAGCGAATACTTTCTTCTGGGGTGCAGAGATAGGTAAAATCGTGGATCTGAGGGGGGTAAGGTGGAAAGTGTTGATAATAAAGGCCTTTCTCCCAATAACCGACCACCACAGCTTCAAATTCCAGGCTGAGCAAATCAAAGATTTGGGGCTGTTGCTCCCGCAATTGCTGCCGTGTCAGGTTAAGGGCCACTGGCCGATGAACGCTGTCGGCGCTGCGGGTATTGACTTGGCTCACCACCCCCAAGATCTGCAAGCCCGTACTTTCATTGTGGGCTTTGAGTAAAGCGCCCAAGCGGGGGGCAGATTTATCCCCGGTGTGGGGATCTTGTAGGGCCTGAGAGAGAAAAGCGCTGCTGCTGGCTTCAATCACCTCTCCGACATGGTCCGAGACACAGATTTTCACTTAGACAATTCCTCTTCTTTTTTTGAGCTCTTTGCGCGACAAGCTCACACCCATTTGGGCTTCTACCAATTTGCGCGAGAGCAGAGCGTAAAACTGGCTGCGATCGGCACCTTTGATAACCGCTTGATTGTGGGCTTCGGCCAGGGCGATTGGGTAGCCTCGGCCTTTTTCGACCTGGGCATAGACCAGAGCTTGGGCCTGCTTGAGCCACACGGGGTGATCCGCCACCCAGCGCGGCACTTCCAGGCGGGCAATTTCGGAGCCACAGTCCAAATAAAAAAAACACAGGGCCTGGTTGGCCAGGGGCTCTGGTGGGGGGCTGTGGGTTGAAAACAGGGGTGAGCGCTCGCCTGGCTTCAAAAGTCCCGCCCACAGTTCGCGATCGGGCAGGGGAGTTAGGCCTTCACAGGCCTCTTGGCCCTCGCTGCAGTGTAAATGACAATTCGGGAAATCAAAGGGGCAGCGGGCCAGTCGCAGCAATTGAATCACCTCGCTGCGGCGGGAGAGGCTAATATAGGCACAAACGGGGGTCTGTGCCGCTTGTATCCGTTCAAAGGCCTGATTCAAGCGCAAATAAATCCGGTTTTGCACTTCGGGCGGCTGGGAGCTGAGTTCGGGCAAAATGCCGTGTAAACTGCCGTCAATCAGGGCCAATGCGGGTGTTCCGGGCCATTTTTGTTGTGTCTCTTCGGCCAGATCTGCCAATTTTTCCAATTCTTTTAAACTGCGCTCCATGTTGATCTGTTCTTCTGAAATGCCGATCAACTGTCTCTTGGCTGCGGTATACAAATCCTGTTCACGGTAATAAAGTTGGGGTTCACTGGTCTGCAAAGGGCGTTCGCCTGTGCCGTAAATAAAACGGATCAAACCAATATTGATCAAATAACAGGGGCTGACTTCATGTCGGCTGGGTGTGATTTGAGAGCCATCGGTGGCCAAGACAATATGTGTTTCGGGTATCTCGGGCAATTTGCCTCGGTAAGCAAGGGGCTCCAAGGGGCGGGCCAAACTCCAGGGCATATTTGCCCCTGCTTTAAGTCCCTTTTCGAGCAACTCTGTCTCTCTTAGAATCAGATTTTGCCAGCTGGTTTGGGCCTGTTTTTTGCGTTCGTGGTGAAGCGCAAGATCTGCCCGTAATTCAAATGCTGCCTGACGCATTTGGGTATTGAGTTTTGCGAGATCAAGCATGGTTGAGAGCTGAAATACTTCCCGTTTGGAGGATTTTCTGACAAACTGATAAGGTTGAGCGTGGCCATCTCTCTATTGGTCTCCTACAGGAGAGCCATAAGCGAGTTCTGAAAAAGAGGGTTCTGAAACTCAGAAAACTCAGAAACCTAGGTCCTTATATACAAGCTATACAAGGCTGCAGTTCGCTTCTCAGTTCCTCAGCTATCTTACCACACGCCCTGTTTGGATTGGGCCCTGCGTGTATCTGAACTTCGCAGAAACACAAGCCTTGATCGTAAGGGCAGTTGATGTACAATGTGGTATTGGGATCAGGCTCGGCTCACTTTTTGAATGCTATTTTAGAATGATATTTAAAAATTAGGTGCAGGCGCTAAGTCTGCCCTTAGTAAATTCGGATACTGGATGGAAAGTATGAATACGACGTACAGTGCAAAGAAAGATGATTTGTCCAAAGAGTGGTTTGTGGTTGATGCCACCGGTCAGACTCTGGGCAAACTGGCTGTTCAGATTGCCAATATTCTGCGCGGCAAGCACAAGCCTACCTATACCCCCCACGTGGATGCCGGTGATTTTGTGGTGGTGATTAACGCAGAAAAAATCACGGTTTCCGGCAAAAAGCGGGAACAAAAAAATTATGTGCACCATACCGGTTATCCGGGTGGTTTTCGCTCCGTGTCTTTCAAAGATATGCAAGCCAAACACCCCGACCGGATTATTTCTAAAGCCGTTAAAGGCATGTTGCCCCACAACCGCCTGGGGCGTCAGCTGATCAAAAAGCTGAAAGTCTATGCCGGTGAAGCTCATCCGCATCAGGCTCAGCAACCCAAAGTACTTTCAACGATCAGCAAATAAGAGAAGGAGAACATCATGAGCGAACAGTTTTATTGGGGGACAGGTCGTCGTAAAACCGCTGTGGCGCGTGTCCGTCTTCGTCCCCAAGGTGAAGGCAAAATTCTCATCAACGGACGCCAATGGAAAGATTATGTCGGGGGCAGCCCACGCATGCACGCCGATCTGCACGCGCCTTTGCGCCTGCTCAACCTGCAACAGAAATATGATGTCTTGATCAATGTGCGCGGTGGCGGCATTCATGGTCAAGTTGGCGCTATGCGTCACGGCATCGCCCGCGCTCTGCTGGAAGTTGATCCCCATTTTCGTCACTCTCTGAAAACGGCTGGCTATCTGACACGTGATCCCCGTGTCAAAGAGCGTAAAAAATACGGCCGTAAAAAAGCCCGTAAACGTTTCCAGTTCTCAAAGCGTTAAGCACTGGAAGTGGACCTTTTCAGCGTATTTGTGGCTGGCCCAAAAAATTTTCCTCAAAAAGGTTTAGGTTTTGGATCTGGTGGGAATATACCATCAGAGCACAGATATGCTGATGAGTTTTCTGGTACTGTTTTAAAGGAGCAGACTGCTTCTCACAGTTTTCGGTTCAACAACTCAAATTTAATTTTAAGGACGAGGTAAACAGTTAGATGATTAAGAATCTCAAAAAGCAAAAAGGTTTTACCCTGATTGAACTGATGGTCGTTATCGTGATCATCGGTATTCTGGTGGCCATTGCGTTGCCCAACTTCATTGGCGCTCAGGATCGTGCCAAGATCTCCAGTATCAAAGCCAATATGCACACTGTGCAGACCATGCTGGAAACCTATGGCGTAGATTGGGGTGGTACTTATCCCAGTTCCGCAACGGCACTGATCACTGAATCATTGGCCGCTTCTAACCCCTATTACAAAGACTTTGTGAATCCTTTCACCAGCCAGAGTATGGGGCCCGCCGGTGCCACTTCTACCAACTCTCTGCTTGACATTACTGCCACCACCACTGCTGCTGGCAATATCGGCAGAACTGGTTATGAAGATGTCGGCACCACCAAATACTTCCTGTATGGCTTCGATAAAGTCGGCGCAGTTGTCAAAGACAAAGGTACCGCTTTCTCTCTGTCCAACAGCTAGTTTGTTGATTTAGAGAATTTTTTAACAGAGGGGAAACTCCGTTTTCCCCTCTGTTTTTTCATTGTTTTTGTCGGCTTTTACAGCTTATGTCATACTGATGCTGATGCAATATTCACTACGTACCATTATTCTGATTTTAATTGGCTTGCTTTTGTTCTGGTCTGTCATGGACTATGGCGGTCGCTATTTGCATGTTCAAGCTTTGGCCCAGGTGATGTCTGGCGGGCTTTTACTGCTGTTGGTCTTGGAGCAGATACGGCATCCCCGACGCCATTTTTTAAATGATTACCCCTTGTTTTGGCCTGCCTGTCTCTGGTTTGGAACGTGGGTTGTGGCTTGGGTTTTTTCTGTCAACCGTTTGGCCAGTTTGGAAGAACTCCTGCGTTTATTGATGTATTTGAGCCTGCCAGCGGTGTTGTTTGTGACGATCCAACAGACTGCCTTGCTTGAAAAAATGGCAGGGCTTTTGATTGCAACAGCAACCCTGGTCTGTGGGATTGGTTTATTCAATCTCGGTTCGGGCTCACTCAGTTCAACGTTTAACCGCACCAATGATTTGGCTGGATATCTTTTGATTGTGATTCCGCTGGCGCTTCACATGCTTTTGTTGGCAAAAACGCATTGGGCCCGTCTTTTGCTGACCTTCGCTTCTCTGGTGATGGTGCTCAGTTTGATTCTGACCCAATCGCGCAGCTCTTGGGTGGCCTGTGCTCTTTCTCTGGCGCTTTGGCTATTTTTACAGCGTCAGCAATTGACCGTGCGAAGCTCTCCCTGGCTGTTGGGCGGGGCTTTGCTCCTGCTGGGCGGAGGGCTGCTTTGGAAAGGCCAGGATTTGGCGATTCGTTTCAAGAGTGTTTTGAGTTTGAGCATTCTGCAAGAAAATGGAACGGCTTGGCGTCTGGAATTATTGCAGGGAGCCCTGCGTATTTTTAAGGATTTTCCGATCACGGGCAGTGGGCCCAATACGTTTGGGTCCATCTTGTCTGCTTATTTGAGCCAGCCGGGCTATTTCTCGATCAATCCCCACAATTATTATTTGCAGGTTTTGGCCGAAACCGGCATACTCGGGGCCCTGGGTTTGCTGATTTTCCTCTTTGCTCTCTTTCGTCAGATTTATAAAAATCGCAATCCACTGATGGCGGGTGTTTTGGCTGGCTTAATGGCTTCATTAATTCATATTGCCTTTGATATTGACTGGAGTGTAACAGCCATCCCCATTGCCTTTTTTTACCTAGCAGGCTTGGGCTTGGTGGTGCAGACCGCGCCCGGTTTTGAACCCGCAGAAAAGTCATTCCCGGTTCAGATCTGGCTGCGAGCGGGGGTTGGGCTGGTTGCGCTTAGTTTAATTCTGTTGCCCACGCTCAACTATTTTTCGGCCCAGGCTTATGCCCATGCTGCTCAGGCCATGGAAAGACAAGATTTAAAACTTGCCCGTTTGCAATTGGAAAAAGCCCGTCAATGGGCACCCTGGCCTTCGGGGCGGCATCACGCCCTCTGGGCCGAGCTGGAATTAAAGGAAAAAAAGCCCGATTTGGCCTTGGGCATTGTGTTTAAAGCGCGGTCCCTTGACCGTTATAATAGCGAATATTTTAAAACGGCAATTGAGGTCTTGAAGAGTCGCAACAATCGCCCACAGGTCCGGGCTCTGTTGCTGCAACGGATTGCCCTTACCCCCTACCGACACCCGGCTTATTATACAGAATTGGGTGATTTTGAATTTGAGCAAAAATCTTGGGCGGCAGCTCAAGCTGCTTATGAAGAGGGGATGAAAGCCTTTCCCATTTCACGACTTCCCAGTTATGAGCATTACACGCCCTCTCATCGCTATGAAGTCTTCCGTCTTTATCAGCACCGGGCCCGATTGGCCGCGATGCTCAAGCAGAACGAAAAAATGGCAGCTTTAAGGGCCGAAGCCCAGAATGTGATTCAAGGGGGCAGCGCTGATCTGTTCTTGCAATCAGGTCTCTCCACCCCTGTAGCGGCCATTCAACACTATTGGCGATATTTGCACATGCCCCAGCGAAGTGTGAGTGAACATCCCGAAGTTCAATTGCCTTTGCCTCCCAAAGAAATTGAGTTTGATCTGGGCAAAATGCAATTTTTGGATGCGGACCGCAGCGTCTTTTCGGCGCGTTTGCTCTATTCGCTGCCGATGCGCAAAAAAGGCACTGTTCAGTGGCGTCTTTTGGTATTGCAAGACGAGTTACAAGGTTTGCCAGATGGCTGGAAAATCATTGCACGAACCCCCATCTCTGCGCAAAAGACCTTATGAAAATAGGCGAGCCGCTGCGCCAAGCGATTATTGGCTGGGATCTTGGCACCTGGGGACCCTGTCTCGACTTTTGGCAGCAGTATGTGCCTGAGCTCAAGGGCAAACACGTTGTGGAGTTGGGAGCCAGCCAGGGTGGTTTGTCGCTCTATTTTGCCTTACAAGGCGCCCAGGTTGTGTGTTCTGATTTGACCTCTCCCGCAGACCGCGCCCGCCCCCTCCATCGGGCTTACGGTCAAAGTGCGATCCGCTATTTGGCTTTGGATGCAAAAGCGCTGGCTTTGCCCGATTGCAGTCAAGACCTGGTGGTCTTTAAATCTGTTTTGGGGGGGGTTCGCAAGGGGGCGGCAAGTGATCCCAAACCCCAAGTCATGGCTGAAATCCTCAGGGTGTTGCGGCCGGGGGGCTGGTTGCTTTGTGCCGAAAACCTCAAAGGGAGTCCTTTGCATATGTTTTTACGCAAGCAATTTGTCTCTTGGGCAGCACAATGGGATTACCCCAGCTTGTCAGATGTTCTGGCTTTGATGCAGCCGTTTTCCGAATGCCATTACCAAACAGCGGGCATTTTGGCTCTGTGTGGGCGCAATGAATTTCAACGTCTACAATTGAGCCGTTTGGATTTGCTTTTACAAAAAAAATGGCCCGAAAACCAGCGCTACTGTGTTTTTGTGGCGGCGCGTAAAGCCTCGGCGCTCACTTGACGCGTTTATTGCCATGACTCAGCGCTTTAAAACCGCCCTACTGCCTGCTCTCTTGCGTTTTTTGCGCTTTGTCTGGGGCTGTCTGCGTTTGGGGGTGGGTCTGGGATCTATGTTGGTGGCCACGTTGCTCTTGTTGCTTTCCGATCCCCCTCCGGCGCTGAAGCGCCTCTTGATTGAAACGGCAGAGAGTCAAAGTTGGGATTGGACCGCTTTGCCACTGCAATTGGGGGCGATTTCGGATTTGAAATTGCACCCACAGGGTCAGCGGATTGTGCTTGAAAATATTCGTCTCTACGGCTATCGCGGTGCCTCTCAGCCTTTTCTGATTCTGCCCCGACTGACCTTGGAGTTGGAACTCGCAAATTATCTTTTGGGGCTCCCTTCTCACAATCAATTGATTCTGACTCAGCCCCGGCTTTATGTCTTGCGAGACAGACGGGGCAAACTCAATATTCGTCCCCGCTTTAAGCCGGGGGAAGATAAGCCAGAAGAGCCGCAAGGGCCCCGCCCCGCTTTGCCTTTTTTCAAAGTCAGGATTGAAGACAGTCAGCTCAATTATCACGATCAAGACCCGCACTATCCCCTGCACAGCCGATTAAAACTGCCTTGGATTGAAGGTCGGTTGGTTGATCAGGAACACCTGGATTTTTCTGCCCGTCTGCGCAGCAGTTTGAGTGACCTGGATGCGTTGGGGCGCTTGAATATTTGGACAGGCCAAACCCGACTTGATGCAGCATTGGCCAGTACTGATTTGCGTTCCTTAACGGGGTATGCTGCCCGCGTTCCCGATTTTAGAGTCTTGGGGGGAGCCCTGCGTCTCAAAGCCCATGCCCAATGGGAAGATTATCAACTCAAAAAACTGACCTACCGGGGGCGTCTTGACGCTGATCATGTGCGGGCCCGTGTGCCGATGTACCGCTTGCCACTGGAATTGTCCACAGAGACCCTGTTTACCCAAGACAAAATAGAGGTACATTGGTTGACCTTGGCCAGTCCGGGCCATCAACTCAGCCTTCAAGGGGAACTGCAGCACTATCTTCAGCCCCCCAAAATGGCCTTGGATGCCCACCTCGAAATTGCCAAATTGGATCTGGCTGAATTGGGCTCCGCTGTGATGCACCCGGCGATGTCTCCTTTTCAGGCCATGCACCCCAGTGGCCATTTGAGTTCAAAGCTGCATTTGACGGGTTTGCTCAGCGATTTGGCTGTTTCGGGCGATGTCACCATCCCCCAGGCCCGTGTGCAAAAAATGGATATTCATCAGGGCTTTACCCGCTTTCACTATGGCGCACAGCAGATCGACATCCCCGAATTGCGAGCGGGTCTTTTTTCTGGGCAGGTTCAGGCTTCTGCTCTGCTCAGTTTGGGCCAGAACCCGGCGATTGCTGCCGCTCAAATACAAGCAGAGCGGCTCTCCCTCGCAGAGATTCAGTCTGCGTTTGCGCTGGATTTACCTGCGGATTATGCCCCTGCCGGCCGGGTCAACTTTCAGCTTCAGGCCAGTGGGCCCTTGACCAATCCCCGTGCCCAGGGGCACTTAAGCTCCGCAGAACTGGACTTTCCCGCCAGCCGTAAACTGGCTCAAATCACTGGTATGAAACTCAATTTTGATTATAGTCAGCCTCTGACAAGGGCCACTTTACAGGCCCTTTCTGCGGATGCGGGCGCGGTTAAAATGGGGCTTTACCTACGCGGCTTGGACAATTTGGATCTCTGGTTGGAGGCGGACAGCCTGCCACTTAAAACAGCCAATAAATGGACACCTGTGGCCTATTTTCAGGGAGGAGAGGCAGATGTGACTGCCCGGTTGAAAGGTTCTCTACGGGCCATGCAAAAAAATTGGCAGGCCTTTTCTGCCCAAGGCAGTGTGCAAGGACGGGAGTTGGCACTGTTTTACCCCCTGAATCCCGGTGCGCCGATCCAGCAGGCTTTGAAACAATTGGATTTTGAGCTGGATTGGCAGCAGGGACAGGTACATTTGAATCAGGGGGTCCTCAATCAGGGCAAAACAGCGTTGCGCGGCAGTGGCAGCGTATCTTTGCCTGCTTTGGAGCGTCAGGATTGGTCTGGAGCCTTGCAAGCCCATTTGGAAGGTGCTCTTGAAAGCCAAGATCTGCCACTTTTAAAAAATTATCAAATTGACAAAGGACATCTCAATCTACGCATGGATCTGCAGGGGGCTCCGCAGCGCGATGTCCAATTGTCCCTCAATGCCGATGGAAAAGCCTTGGCGATTGCTGGGGTGGAATTGGATCAATTTCGATTTGATGGGGATTATGCAGCCAAAAAAGTCGATATTCGCCAGGCCCAAATTCAAAAAAACGACGAACATGTCGAATTACAGGGGCAGATCGATTTAAATACAGCCAGTCCCGGTCTGGATTTGCAGGCCCAGGCCTATCGCTTCGACCTCAAAACCCTGTTTTCGCTTTTGCCGCCTGAGACCCGTGCCCCTTATGAAAAACGCCGGACCAAACTCGAAACCCCGCCAGCGGACTCTCGGCCTTTGCTCTATGCCTTGCCCGAAGCGCGTAAACACGTCTTTTCTGCAGAGCATGGCCAGAGCATTGCGCTCGATGAATTTTTAACAGAATATTGGGAGCGCTGGACCTATCCTGTTGCCGCCCGAGATGAACAGCCGGTCAAAGAAAAGCCGCCTGCATTGGCAGATACCCTGGCTGGTAAATTGTCGTTGGATTTGAAAGTCAAAGGAACTGTTGCGCAGCCCCAAGTCAATGTTAAGGGCCTGTTGCAAAATGCCCAGATTCAGGACAGTCAGATTGCCGAAAGCTATCTTCATGCCCAATACGCCGATCGGCATATCCATGTCGATCAAGCCTATATTCAAGAACCTGGAGGGGGCGTTTTGCGGGCTTCTGGCGATTTGGACTTGGACAAAGACATGCAGTTTGAATTGCAGGGAGAAGGGCTGAGCCTGAAATTGGCAGATCCTTTTCTCAAGGGGCAAAATACCCGATTGGAAGGCAATTTGGATTTTTTGGCGGTGGCCACGGGCAGTTTGCAAAAACCCGAGGTCTCCGCCCAATTGACCGTGGATCGGCTCTTGATGAATCAACTCTATTTTGACCGCCTCGACACCATCTCTGGCTATAACGAGGGCTATTTAAAGGATCTGCGTGTCGAGCTCAAAAGTGGCAACCAAGAAATCGTCGTCTTTGGGGATTTCCCTGCCACTGATTTAAACAAACCCGTGGATTTAACCCTCAGTCTCAAAGATGAAAGCTTTGGCCTGATCAATCTCTTCACCAATGCGCTCGATTGGCGTGAAGGCAAGGGTTCTGTGCAAGTGCGGCTGGTGGGCACCCCGCGCAAGCCAGAGCTGGAAGGCACCTTGAGCATGGACAAAGCCACGGTCTATATCCCCTCTTTAAAAGAAGTGATGCGTGAAATAGATATTCGCGGTGAGGTCTTCACCAATAAGGTCAATCTGGCCTATCTGCGTGGCAAGGTGGCGGGGGGCCAACTGGAGGTCAAAGGTGATATGGACCTCTTAAATTTATTGCCCTCCTTTCTCAATTTGGAGGCCAAAGGCCAGGATTTGTTGATTCGCTATACCATGCCGGGTCTGCTCACCACCCAAACGGCGATCAAAGACGCCAATATCCGCATCAAAGGTCTGGTTGACCAGCCGGTGATCACCGGCAAGGTGGTGCTGGGCAAAAACGGCGAGACCACCTTTCCCTTCTTAAAAGACCAACAGGATTTGCCCACTTCCAGTGAGATTAAAAGTGAAAATGAGGAAGTTAAACGGGCAAAATACCTTTTCGGTGGCCTCAAAGTCGAAATTCCCGAAGAATATGGTCTACATTCACCGATTTTTGATATTCCTGTTTATTCGGAAAAAGGCCTTAATCTGCGCCATTGGAGTGGAAATTTGGCCATTACAGGAGATGTTCAAGCCAAAAAAGGCACCCTTTATTTGTTTAACAATGCCCTTAAAATTGACAAACTCAATGTCGATTTTCCCAAGGTGCGCACCACGGTGGCCGGACAGCCCGCAGGTCTGAACCCGGATTTGGAAATTCAAACCAGTTTTAATGTCAAAGGGGCGGAACAGGCTGTTAAAGCTACCATGAAAGGCAAACTCGAAGATCTGCGCTCCAATAATCTCACGTTTGAATTTTCCAATAAACAGGGGCTGACCGATACCCAAATTTTTAATCAAATCTTTGGTGGCGAAGCGGTCAGTGATCTCAGTCAGGGCAATATTGCCGGTTTGGCTTCCAAGTTCAGTGATGTTTTTTTGCGGGGCTTGTTTAGCCCCCTGACTTCGCAAATTTCAAAACTCTTTGGTTTAGAGGAGTTGTCTTTTGGGATTGTCGGGCAGTCAGTCAGTGGTCCGGTTTTTAATTTTAAAATTCGCTCCAACCCCTTCTTTTGGGTCAATGATGCAGTTCCCCTCTTTTGGGGCAAAGATCTGGTCGAAGAGCGATTGCAGCAATTGAGTTTTCTCAACCGTCTGCGTATTGGTGGCGAGGGCACTTTGACCTCGGGTGAACAGGCGATTTACAAACTGGGTGTCAATTATAGCTTGGGTGAAAATTGGGCCCTGGATTATCAGTTTAAATCTGATGAACAAAGACACTCAGCCACAGTGAAAGGATCTTACAGTTTGCCTGCCGTACTCAACTGGCTGGGCTATTGGCGCGATCGCTTTAATGGCAAATTGGAGGCCGATGTCCCTTCGCCCTCTCCCCGACCCGCTGTGCCCACGGCGATACCCCCACAAGTACCTTAAAATGCGGTGCCCCAAAAGAGGGATTGGGCCTGTTTCGATTCCAGGCTATAATGTCAGATATTGTCAGTACAACCTTTGCTCTCGATGGGATGGTTTGCTGCCAGTGCGTGATCCAGTTATTTTTTCTAGATATGCCAAGGAGTCCAAAGAATGGCCAAAATTGACAGCCTGTTTAAAGTTCTCGTGGAAAAAGGCGGATCCGATCTGCATATTTCACCCAATAATCCCCCTTTGATCCGCGTCAGCGGTGATTTGGTGCCGATCATGAGTCAGAAACTCAATGAAGAACAAATTCGCCCCTTGCTTTATGAGATCATGGATGATTTCGGACGCAAGCAGTTTGAAGAAACCAATGATTTGGACTTTGCCTACAGTGTGGATGAGTTGGGGTCGCGCTTTCGTGCCAATATTTTTATGGAACGCAAAGGCCTGGGCGCTGTTTTCCGCGTCATCCCCACGACCATTGTCACTGCCGAGCAATTGGGGTTGCCCAAAATTTTGACAGAATATTTTTGCCATTTGCACAAAGGTTTGGTCTTGGTTACCGGGGCCACGGGTTCGGGCAAATCGACCACCTTGGCTGCGATGGTGGACTATATCAACAAAAACCGCTCCGACCATATTCTGACGATCGAAGACCCGATCGAGTTTGTCCACAACAGCCAAAAGAGCTTGGTCAACCAGCGTGAGGTCGGCAAAAATACCAAGAGTTTTGCCTCGGCCCTGAAGGCTGCCTTGCGTGAGGATCCCGATGTCATTCTGGTTGGCGAAATGCGTGACTTGGAAACGATTGAATTGGCCATTACCGCGGCGGAAACCGGCCACTTGGTCTTTGGCACCCTGCACGCCTCTTCCGCTCCCAAAACGATTGACCGTCTGATTGATGCTTTTCCGACAGAAGCCCAGGAGCAAATCCGCGCCATGTTGGGTGACTCACTCAAAGGGGTGGTGGCACAGCAATTGCTCAAGAAAAAAGGCGGGGGCCGTGTGGGCGTTCAAGAAGTGCTGGTAGGCACACCCGCTGTGGCCAACCTGCTGCGGGAGGGCAAGACCTTCCAGATTCCCTCGATCATGCAGACTGGCCGCAAAGACGGGCAAATGACGATGGATCAGGCGATTGAAGAAAAACTCAAAGCTGATCTGGTCACACCCGAAGAGGCCTATCTCAAGTCACATGACAAGAACCGCTTTAAACACCTCTTGCCCAAAGATGCGCAGGTAGAGTAAATGAAGGCAAGATCAACCTGACTGGCGCAGGTTATCTTGCTGTGGGTGAGGCAAGCTTAACCTGACTGGCGCAGGTTATCTTGCTGTGGGTGAGGCAAGCTTAACCTGACTGGCGCAGGTTATCTTGCCGGTGGGAAGTTGGAACCCGTTACCTTGCTGTAATTATAAAACACGGAACCCCTTTCCAAAGAGAGGGGTTCTGGTTGTGTTTAACTGTTTTTCTGCCTCAAAATAGGCCCTTTTTTGCTTGTTATGTATCTGAATTTTTCAAAGGAATTGTTGCGAATATGCAAGTCAACCGTGAATCGAATTTGAACATCAATATGCCCCTGGAATCCGTTTCGAATAAAGGCTTGGTTACACCTTCTCCACTGGAACAACCCGATAAGACTGAAAAATTAAAACAAGCAGAGAAGTCGAACAAAGGATTTTCGACGCAGTCTGACAGCCCTGATTTAAGCGATGAAAAAAATGTTCAAAACGAATTGTCTGTAGGATCTGTTGATTTCGAAGATACAGAAAAACGCGATCTGATGGCCGAGTTAAGGGATTTAAAAGCGCCTGGCACAGAGGATGATTCAGCTTTGCACGTGAATGATTCTGTGAAAATCAAACAGGAGAATAAGACTACACTGGTTGAGCCCCAAACGTTTGAAGTCTCAATTGAAAAAAGCTCGCTCTTGGATTTGGATGATCTTTTGCCGCCTGAATTGCCCTTGTTGACGGATCTGAGCACAGAGACCAAAACAGAGACCAAAACAGAGACCAAAACTGAAATCAAACAACCCAGTTGGACAAAGAACAACCTCAGCAGCCTGGTGCAGGCCCAATTTAAAAAACAACTCACAGCCTGGGATGCTTCTGGCATTATCAATACCCGTGCCAAACAGAGCAAAGCCTTGGTGAGTCAGGCCCAGAAATTATCTGCGGAGATCTTGAGCACTCCTGGTTTTAAAGAGATGTTCTTCGAAAAAAGTGATACCGAACTGCGGGATGCCTTGGCCGATGCCGTGGGGAAATTAAAAAAAAATGATCCCAAATTCAAACAATTAAAAGAAGTCACTTATCAAAGTTTGCCCAAAGACAAACAGGCCTTTGTCGATGCCATTCTCACCGGTCTCAAAGCCGGTTTGCCCAAAGAAATCCAAAACAGTGCCAAGTTTTTGAACAAAGTTGGCAAGCCAGAAGACGTCACAACGCAACAGCTCTTGAACAAGTCTGAACTGATGGGTGCGATCGAAAAACGCCGAGATCAGAAAATGAGCCCTGAGGGCCTCAAAACCTTGGAGAAATTAGATAAATCCCGCCAAGAGAAAGATTTAAAGTCTGCCCAGAATCAGATCACGACTGAGAATCAAAAACTGGAGCAAGAAACGGTTGAAAAGAAAATTTCCAAACCCGTTCTGAGCACTGAATTGTCGGAAAAAGAACTCAAAGATCTGATCACCCATCATTTTAAGCCGGGGCAGAGCAATTATTCTGTTGAAGAGGTCGAACACGCCAAAGGTGTGGCTTTGGATCTGATGAAAAACACAAAAGATCAAAAGCTCCTGTGGACGGTCGTTTTGCGTCCCGAACAAGACATGGTGGATGAACTCAATCAGGTCTTACATGGTACCGATTGTCCAGAAGGAGATCAGTATGATTATTCGGAACAGATCTATAAATCATTGCGATCTGAGGCCTTGAAACAATTAGAAGCCACAGGCTCAGTTCTTAAACGGGACAAAGATGCGCTCCCCAAAGAGGTGCAATTTAATGGCAAAACCTATACCCATGTAAAGCAATTGGGCAAAGGAGGCTTTGGGGTGGCCCACCTGTTTGAGACCACCAACAAGCAGACCCAGCAAACCGAACAGGTGGTCGTCAAACAGTTTATACGCGGCGAATCGGATGCCAAGGAGTGGTTCGGCAAGATGCAAAAAGAAATTCGCGCCCATCAATATGCCATGGGGCCCAATGGCAAGGGCCATGAAAATGTCTTGGCACTTAAAGGGGTCTTGTTTGATTCCAAGTCTGAAGGTCTGGGTGAGTTTTTGACCGTGACTGAGGTCGCTTCAAAAGGGGAATTAAAGGATGTGTCTGCCAAAATTGATGACGCCTTGAAAAACAAATCCCTGACTCCCACCACCCATCAATTGCTCAAACGCTCATTGTTAGCCAAAACCATGGAGGGCATGAAATATGTGCAGTCTCAACGGGATATGTTACATCTGGATCTCAAGCCTGAAAATGTCTTTGTGACCGCGCAGGGGGACGTAAAAATTGCGGATTTTGGGATTTCTCAAACCAAAAATACCGTAGGAATCCTTGAGAAAGGTGGGTCGCCCTTGTATATGTCGCCTGAAAATGCGGCCAAATTTTCGAAGTTCGACAATAATTCTTTAATAGATGCCAATGCGGGTTCGGATGTTTGGTCGCTGGGGGTCATGACGCGCGAGCTTTTGACGGGAAACAAACTTTCAATTGGTTTGCAAAATCAAGGTGTTAATTTGGATAATCTAAAGAATGTGGCGCAAATTATCGATGATACGGCCCTTTTTGCCAATAACGATAAAAACCGTATCTACCAAAAAGGCAGCAAAGAAGCGCGTTTGGACCAGGAAAAAAAATCCGAAGTCAAGAAATCGGGCGGATTGAGCTCTTTGTTTAAAAGCAGCCCCAAAAAGAAAACGACTGAATCCAGTCAATACGAAGTGAAATCCCTGGGTGCTTATGAAAAGGTCATCAATGCCATGATGCACCCGGAGCAAGACAAACGCCCGACATTAGAGGCTTTGACTCAACACGGGCTCTTTGCCGACCAAATTTTGCAAGAACCCAAATTGCAGGAATTGCTGATGGCTGTGCTCGACAATAAAGACGCCAAAACGATTCAAAAATTGAGCCAAGAAGTCGAGAACCTGAACAAGCGCCTTTAGAGTGCTGGGCCTGATTATTGGCCTGTTAGGCTGCGCGGAATTTTGGGGTCGAAGACATTTTTGCTGCCGAGCTGAATCTCAAGATTCTCGTTTTGCTTGAAGCGGTAGAGTTTGGCGGGCTTTTTCGAAAATTCCTGGGTGGTCTCTTGGGTGTCTTCGAGAATATCCAAAAAAGCCACTTTTTTGCGAAAATTGCGTTTGTCGATCTGGCGATTGAGAATAATTTCATAGACCCGGCAGAGCTCAGGCAAGGTGAATTTCTCAGGCAGCAATTGCAGGCCCAGAGTGGTATAGCCGAGTTTGTTGCGCAGGCGCTGTAGGGCCAAATCGATGATGCGCTGGTGATCGAAGGCCAAGGGTGGCAATTGATACATGGAGTGCCAGCGCACGTCACTCACCGCTTCAGAGGGGTGCAGCGTGAATTTCTCGGAATTGACCAGGGCATAATAGGTAATCGTGATTACGCGGGCCCGGGGATCGCGGTCGATCTCCCCAAAGGTATAGAGCTGTTCCAAATAGACGTCGTCCACGTTGGTTTTCTCTTTGAGCTTGTGTAATGCCGCTGTTTCCAAGCTTTCATCCATTTGCACAAAGCCGCCGGGCAAAGACCAATAGCCCATAAACGGTTCGGTATTGCGCTGTACCAGCAATACCTTGAGGTCTTCCTGCATGATGGTAAACAACACAATATCGACGGTAACAGCAGGATGTTGGTAGTCCAGAATGTCGATGGCACTTGTCCTCACTTTGCATTCACAAAAAAAAATGATCCATGTCATAATATGATAGGTTACCTGAAAGGATCAAGCATCAACGTGGCACGGAATCCCTCGGCAGATGAGATTTCCAAAGGCAGTAACGTAATCTGGCTCTCTGACGCGACTCCCCATGATCTCCCTTTGATTGGCTTGAAAGCCTTAAATTTGGGGATTGCTCAGCGTTTGAAGTTGCCAATTCCACCTGCTTTTTGTATTACAACCCAGGCCTATCGGCGTTGTCTGGAAAGTTTTGGCATTTCTCTGGAGGAACCCCACAACCTGGGCTTTCAGGAAACTTTACAGATGGGACGTCTGATTCAGCATAGTTTTTTTAAATATCCCTTGCCTGTCGATGTCTTGAGCGACATTCGCAATGCCCATCGCCAATTGACACAGCAACAAGAAATGGCCCTGGTCTTGCGCCCTTCGGTTCCCTATGCCGCTCCGCTTTTTTCCCGCCGTTTGCGCCCCTTGCTAAATATTCGGGGCATGATTGAATTTGAAAAAGCACTCAAGGTCTGTTGGGCCTATATCTGGCTTGACGAAGTGGTGGCCTACCGCTTTTCTCAGTCACAATTGACCAAGCGCCTGGATGACCTCGCGATTGTGGTTCAGCCCTTTGTCAAACCCCGTGCCTCCGGGTCGTTGATCAGCTTTAATCCTGGCAATAACAGCGATCAAGAAATGGTGGTGGAGTCGGCCTGGGGACTCAACGAAGCCGTTGCCCGTGGGCTTTTGGTGCCCGACCAATTTGTTTGGCAGCGTTTTTTAAAAAAGGTCAGTCGGCAGCACATTGCGACCAAAACGACTTTTTTTGAATTGGGTGAAGACGGCTCAGTCAAACAATCAGCCCTCGATGCCCGCTTACAAAAGCACCCCTCTTTGAATGAAGCGGATTTACAGGCTCTGTCGGATTTGGCTGAAAAAGCTGTCGCAGGCTACCAACGACCGGTGGCGCTGGAGTGGATCAAAACTGAAAAGGGATTTCAGTTTATTCAGGTCCATGCTCTGCCGCCTTTGCCCGCTGCTGTGGTGCAAGAGTCCGAATGGGAGCGCCTCGATACCCTTGTCCCCTACTTTCAACAGCCCTTTTCTCCACTGGGCTGGAGTTCTTTGCATCCCCTGCTGGAGCAGGCACTGCAAGCGGTTGCGGAGTATTTGGGAATCACAGGTCTGCCTTCACCGGCTTTTCGCTTGGTCAATTACACCATTCATTGGCATCCATCCGTACCCAAGCTCTTTCAGCAGGCCTTGACAGCCTTTCAGGCCCATCAGCAGGAATTACCCGCTTGGAGAAACCAAGTGGCCGTTTTGACCACCTTGTTTAAAGCCCAAGGTTATTGGTTGGGCCTGTATCAGGATTATCTCAAGGCCATTGCTGTTTTTTGGGATGCAGACCCAGCGGAAGGTGAGCCTGAGGCTCTCTTAGCGGCCTTGGACCGTTTGGGTGAAACGGTGGCCCTGTTTTTAGAGGCCGCCTTGCTGGTGCGCTGTTTGTCTGAATCCTCCCAAAATGTCATCAGCAGTTTGATTCAGCCCTATTTTCAGACCCAAGAAAATCCCCCTGTCTTTGATATTTTGTTTAAAGGCCTGCCCGGACGCAAAGCCCAAGCAGATCAAATCATGGATCAAACCGTGGAGAAAATCCGCTCGGAGCCGCGTTTATTGAGTCTGTTTAAATTGCAAACCACATCAGCACTCTGGGAGCAATTGCAAACCCAAGAATTGGGCCCTGGATTTTTGGCGGCTTTAAAAGCGGATTTTGGCGCGAGCGGCTATTTTCGCACGAGCTTGGATCCCCTTTATCCCTCCTGGGTGGATGCACCGCATCCCATCTTGCAAGAATTGCAGCAGGCCATTCAACATCAGCGTATTTTTTGGGATGAACGCATTCCCCTGCAACGCGAAGAACTCTCTCAGTTGATTTTTCAAACCGTGGGGCCTTGGCGTTTGCCGGACATTGTTTTGCTGCGTGTGATTTTGCATCTGGGGCAGGCCTGTGTTCAAGCGGCTGACGATGAGGTTTTTTACTGCGCGATGTTTGTGCCCGTCTTGCGCCGCATGATGGGGGCGCTCAGCCGGTTTTTGCCGTTGGAGTCAACGGCAGATATTTTTTATCTCGAAGTGGCAGAAATCCGCAATTTGCTCCAGGCGTCCATGAATGCCTTTAAGATCAAAGAGCTCAAAGAATTGATTCAGGCCCGCAAATATGAGCGCAAAATTGGCAACCGGCTGGGGGGCAAGCAAAAATTAGAATCGGTTGAATTGCAAGGTTTGCCAGGCAATGCGGGGCAATACCTGGGCAAAGCACGGATTGTCTTGCGCAGCGATGATCTCAAAGAGCTGCGCCAGGGTGAAATTTTGGTCACCGACTATTTTGAACCCGCTTGGGAACAGGCTTTGACCAAAGCGGGGGGCTTGGTTTTGGAGTTGGGCGGTGCACTTTCCCATGGGGCCGAATTGGCCAGGCAGTACAAACTGCCTGCGGTTGTGGGCTTGGCCCAGGCCACCCAACAATTGAAAAATGGCTATGTTCTGCGTTTAGATGGTGCCACAGGCCAGATCTCTGCTTATCAGGCCACGGCCCTTGAAAAACAAGAAGAATTTGTGGGTTAAGATTCAGCCCAGTTTTAGTGCTTACGGTCTACGCCTTCTGTTTTAAATCATCCGGCAAAGCGGCCGCCAATTTTGCTATCTCTGTATTAAAACTGGCTGAGAGACCTGTTGCCAGTCTTAATTTTTCAGCACTCAAGGAGACATCCAGCGGTCGCGGGGCATAGAGATGGGAGTCATGTACCGATACCGCTTCGATCAGGTCGGTGTTTAAGTTGAAGGCCTGTGCCAAAGCCAGCCCTGTTTCCAGACGACTGCGACGCTCAGAGCCCAAATGGTACACGCCCTGCAAATGCCAGAGCTGTTCCAACCACTCCACCAAGGTACCCACATAGAGCGGCGCATTGTATTGGTCTTTGAAGAGTTTAACACTTTGCCCCTGCTGCAAAGACTGCACCAACCAGCGCGAAAAAGACGTTTTGCCTGAAGTCCACCACGAGAGAAAGGTAAAGCGCAGGATCAGGGCCGTGGGCAGATCTGCGAATAATTGCTCGGCCATATATTTGGTGCGGGCGTAAATATTGACAGGATCAGGTCGGTCGTCTTCTGTAAATGGACCCTCACTGCCTGAAAAAATGTCATTGGTGGAAATATGAATCAATTTGCAATTCTGGCTTGCCAGGGCCAATCTGATTGAGAGGGCTGTCTCCAGATTCAGGGCAAAGGCCTGGCGCAAATCTCTTTCACAGCCATCGACATCGGTCCAGGCCACTGTGTTGATCAGCAAATCGGGTTTGAATTCTGCCAATAATTTCTGGGTCGCTTCGGCATCGCGCAGATCGAGGGTCTGCAAATGGGGCTGGGTGTGTTGGAAGCATGTACCCAATACCTCGTAGCGCTTGTGCAGGGCGTGATAAAGGGTTTTTCCCAAGCCGCCTGAGGCCCCTGCAATCAGAATGCGTTGTACCATTTCTCTCTCCGCTGGTGAATGAACTTGATTCAGGATACTATACAGGTATGTTGTCTTGCACAAAAGCCATCTGGGCAGATTTTTAGCGTGGTCCCATGTCAGAAAGTGTAGAAATCGGCTTGGATCAGGCCTTTGAGCTGCTCGAAAACAAAGACTACCTGGCCGCTGCTTCGCACTTTGAACAGGTTTTAAATTTGCTGCCCGATCAGAACGAAGCCCTGCATTATCTGGGAGTCTGTAAACATTATTTACACGATTACAGTGCTGCTTTGCGTTGTTTCCGCCGCTCGATAGCTTTGTCGCCAGCAGACCCTGATCTCTACCATAATTTTTTTAGCTGTGGTTATGAGCTTTACGGCAGCCAAAGATATGATCAGGCCGTGGTCTATTTTCAGACCCTGATCGAGCTGAATATGGACTATTTGGAGCAGTCTTGGCTCTACCTGATTCGGGCCCTCAAATTTCGCAACCGCATCACAGAGTGTCAATCTGCTTTAAGTCAGGCCTTGCTGCGTTTTCCTGAGAGCTTGGCTTTTCGGATTGAAAACACCTTTCTCTTTCCCCAACTCTATGCCACGCAGGCTGAAATGGCCTATTGGCGCAAGCGTTTTCTCAAATACCTCGAAGAGCTGGAATTGTTTTTGTCGCCCGAACGGGTGCGTGCCTTACATGAGCGCGGAGTGGATGTTGACAGCCCGCTCTTCGGGATCTTTGCCCAGGGCAGCAATGAGGTCGAAACCACCCGCCGTATCAGCGCCCTCTGGGAAAAAATTGTGCCAATTGTGCAAAACGAGCCGAGAATGCGCTCGGCTCAGAATCCCGAGAAAATTCGGGTCGGGATGGTTTCCCCCTCTTTTTGGAATCATTCCACCATGCACTATTTCTTGGGGGTGATCGCCTATTTAAGCCAACAGTCAGACTTAGAACTCTCTGCTTTTTATTTGGGTGAAGGTACCCATGACGGGATTACCGAGAGCGTCAAAAAACAGGTGGATCATTTTGTTGGATTGTCTTGGGATTTGGAAGCCTGTTTGGCAACCCTCAATGAAGCCAGCCCAGATATTTTGCTCTATTTGGATATTGGTCAGGACCCCTTTCTCTACACCCTGGCCTCCAACCGCGTCGCGCCAGTACAATGTGCCTTAACCGGCTTGCCCATGACCACCGGGATCAAAAATTTGGACTATTATCTCTCTGGCAGTGCCTTTGAAATTCCTGAGGCCCAGCAGCATTACAGCGAAACCCTTGTGACCTTTGATGGGCCCATTGTGACCTATCTTCCGCCACCGGCCCCGGCATCGCTCAAGAGCCGTGCCGAACTCGGCCTGAAGCAAGACAAACATTATTACCTTTTTCCCATGACCCTTTTTCGCGTGGACCCAGAATTTGCCGAGATCATTCCGGCCATTCTCAGCCAAGATCCAGATGCTGAGTGGCTGTTTGTGAGCTATCGCGGGCTTGAAGACACGCTGCTGGAGCATTATCAAACACTTTTTCCAGAGCTCTGTGCCCGGATTCATTTTCTGCCTTGGCTCAGCCAGCCCGATTTTCTCTCCGTCATGGCCCAGGTCGATGTGATCATGGACAGCCTGCGACTTGGCGCTGGCAATTTGGCTTTTCAGGCATTTTGGATGCACACGCCGATAGTGACCCTGCCCAGTGAATTTTTGCGCTGTCGCATTGCCACAGGGCTTTATCAAATCATGGGCATTTCCGATGGCATTGCCACAAATTTGCCCGATTATATCCACAAAGCACTGGCAATTGGCACCAATAAAACCTATCGTCAAGCGCTCAGTGAGCGAATTTCTGTTCAAAAAGAGTTGATCTTTAACCAGCCGATTTACAGCCAGCAAATGGCGGATTGGTTTCGCCAAGTCGTTCAGTGCTGAGAGAAAGATGCTGAACGGCCGGCCCCTGGGGTAAACTGAAGGGCAATCTTGATTCCAAGGAGAAGCTGTGGCTGTCCATTTGGTGCCGATCCAAACCGGTGATGGGTCTTATACTTTCTACAATGTGGCTGAAAATATTTATTTCCGCTCACTGCAAGGGGCGCGCAGCGAGGCGGGTTATGTCTTTCTGGAGGGTTCCCGCCTACCCGAACGCCAGGGGGATTGGGCGGTTTTGGAATTGGGGCTGGGGCCCGGCATGAATTTTTTGGTCACGGTCCAGGCCTTTTTGGGCCGGGCAACAGGTGGTAAGCTGTGCTACCACGTGATCGAAAATGCCCCACTCTCCCCAGCTAAATTGGGAGAATTGGCCTACTTAAACTGGTTTAAATATCCCCCGATTTATGCCCTCTTGCAAGAAGCCTTAAGCCAAGCTGAGCAGGCCCCATTTGCACCGATTCGCCTGTGCTGGCAACAGGTTGAATTGGTGCTCTACCCCTGCGATTGGCAGGCTGCAAACCTGCCCGAGGCGCTGTCTTTTGATGCCATTTATCACGATCCCTTTGGGCCTGCTGCCAATCCCGAATCTTGGGGAGAGCCCTGTTTTGCTTGGGAACGAGCCCATCTCTCGGATTCTGGCTTGATCACCACTTATGGCGCATCAACGCCGATGCGCAAGGCCATGGCCCAATCGGGGCTCTATTTGGCTTCGCGCAAAGGCTCGGGCAATAAACGTGAAATGACTCTGGCGGCCAAAAATCCTGAGGCCCTGTCGGGTTATACCTTGCTGTCTCAGGAAAAATACCTCAAGTGAGTTTGGGTGGCTCGGTCGCGATTATCGGTGCCGGGCTGGCGGGTTTGGGGCTTGCCAGGGCTTTGCTCAAGGCTGGTTTGAGTGGGGAGCAAGTGCAGATTTTTGAAGCCCAGACTGTCGGAGCGGGTGCCTCGGGATTACCGGCAGCGCTGATGCACCTCACCCCTGGCCGCAGTCTCTTTCCCAAACCCGGTTATGCCCGGTGTTTTGAATTCAGTCAAGCGTGGTTACAGGCCTTGCAATGTGACTGTACAGAATCTTTGGCCGAGCCCCTTTTGCTCTTGCGTCCAGCCCTGGACGCTGAATCGGCCAGACGTTTTGAGCGCTCTTACGCCCGCTTAGAGCCGGGGTTGCCCGCCCAAATTTTTTCTTTGAACCCGGTGCAACGGCGATCTTACCAGGCCCATTTTGCCCTGCCTGAAAATACCTATGCCGTGCAACCGGCCTGGCGGGTAGCCATGCCTGCTCTGCTACGGGTCTTGAGCCAAACACTTTTGCAAGCCGGGGTGAAAGTTCAATATGAGCGGGTTCAGGCCTTGCTGCCGCTCTCATCCCACTCCCAAGGCTGGCAGGTGCAGACTTCTTCTGCCACTCAAACCTTTGATTGGGTTGTCTTGGCGCTGGCGGCAGACTTGCCGCTCTGGTTTCCAGAATTGCCTTTGCAGCGGATGCGCGGAGAGGTCGCGGTCTTCCAACACCCGATTTTTGAAGGTTTAAACACAGCCCTGAGCTGTGGTGGTTACGTTTTGCCTTTGGGGGAGCAACGTGTTTTGGCGGGTCCCACGTTTTATCCGGCTGAGCAGCCACGCCAAACGTCTGCTTGGAGTGAGCAGCAGATTCGCCAGGGTTTGGCCGCTGTTGTGCCTGCCATGGCTGAAGCCGAACTGATGCAGCTCTGGTCGGGGGTGCGCACGCTGGTGCAACATCAGCGGGAGCCCCTGGTGGGGTTTGTGCCTGGCTCCCCCCAGCTCTGTGTCTTTTCGGCCTTTGCCACCAAAGGGCTCCTGCAAATACCCCTGTTGGCCCAGGCTCTGGCAGAACAGATGAGCACGGGGCAAAATACCATTCCCGCTCAGTTTAATGCCGCCCGTTTTTCGCTTGAAAGTTGGCGTTTGGCATGTCCTTGAGTGTGATTGTTTTAACCTCAGTGGGGCGCGAAGCTCACCTGCGCGGCTGTTTGTGCGCTCTGGCTCAGCAGACCTTGCTTCCCGAACAGATTCTGATTGTCGACGATGGCTCTGCCCAAGGCCAGGCGGTGCTGGCAGAGTTTGAAGCTGAATTGCCGCTGATCTATGATTGGCGGCCCCATGACTATTGCATGAGCCGTTCTTACAATCGCGCGGTTGCCCAGCTCAGGGCCGAAAAACTGGTTTTTCTTTCGGGGGATATTTTGCTCAATCCTTTGGCGCTGGGGTTTTATGCTGACTATTTTAGCGCTTTGCCCCCAATGGCAATCTGGGGCTATTTTGGCTCCCATAAACAGGAGGTTGTTGCTTCTGTTTTACAGCCAGGGGCCCAGGTCAACTTGCGCGATATTCGCCTTTGGTTCGGCCCCGACGGACGCCTGAGCTGCCGTGAAGATATGGTCAGACATCCCCAAGTCTATGCTTGGGGAGGCAATTGGGCCTTGCCCCGCTCACTTTTTCTGCAGGCGGGTGGCTTTGATGAGCGCTTTTCAGGTTGGGGCTACGAAGACGTGGCTTTTGCCAATCGTCTGGTTCAATTGGGTGTGCCCATGGCTTTTGCCGTGGATGTTTGGGGTGAGCATCAGATCCACCCAGATCCAGAAGAAGCTGAAGTGGCTCTGCGCAACCGCGAAAAAATAGGGACTTTGGCAGCCGCTCAGCAAGAGCCAGGCTTGCTCTATCACCCTGAACGCACCCAGCTTGCTCAGCTTTTAAAGGGCCTTCAGGGTTGAGCCAAGGTTTCGAGTCGGGGCATGCCTGCAGGCCAATAGTCCTGGTTGGGGTTGCGACAGCGTTGAAAGAGCAGTGATTCCCATTCCCAGATGCGAACGGGCCAGGTATTGCGGCGACTGGTATGCATGACCTGATTGCTGAGCCGGTCCACCACAGCCTGGGGATCTTTGAGCCAGAGCATCAGGGCATCGGTCAAGGCACTGAGGTAGCGGCGGGCATAATTTTCATGGGGCTCGGGTGGGACCAAACGGGCAAAACCCGCTGTGGTTTCGGGCAGGGCCCCCATTTGGGTGGTAATAATATCGCAGCCGCAGGCCAGGGCTTCTAAAGCTGCGATACAAGACGTCTCTGCAAAGGTATTGGGATACGCCAACAAATGGGCTTTTGAAAGCTCCAAAGCCAGTTCGGGCTGAGGCAAAGAGCCCCGGAGTATGACATTTTCGGTTTCATGGCAACGCTGGTAGAGGGCCTGTAATGCGGGATCGTCTTCGGGTTCTTGGTAAGTTTGCATAGACGAAAAAACCTGCAAATGGAGTTGCGGAAAAATTTCACGCAGCAGTGGGAAAATGTCTAGCAAGACAGCCAAACCCCGATTGGGCACCGAGGTATACGCTAAGGTCGGAATTTTGGCTTTGGCTGAGACCAGTTGGGCTTTGTCGGCAAAGAGATAGGCAAAAGCCGGAGCGATTGCATTGCGGCGAACACAGGTGCGCTCAGGCCGCAAGCCAAAGCGCTGGATATAGTTTTGCTGTTGCCAGCGGCTAACAAAGATAAAACTGTCCCAGGCCTCCTGAACCAAACGATGTTGCAAGGCCAACATACTCACATCTTCGGCGGTGTGTTGGGTCCAGAGCAAGAGGGGGGTGTTCGGAGCCAAAAAAGGTCGGATGGTACTCATGGGCAGCAGGGAATTTAAGCTGATCACGGCATCAAAGGCCCGGTTTGTAAAAATGGTTTCGGGCTCTTCGGGCAAGGTTAAACATTCCACCCCTCTGAACATGCCGGGTGTGCTGGTATTGTTGAGCAAACAGACCTCATGGCCGCGTTCAGCCAGTGCGGCGGTTAAATAACAGAGCGCTGATTGTGAGCCTCCCAAGGGAATCAAATAGGGGCTTTCTGTTGTGTAGTCCATGGGGCCAGTGTCAACGAAACAGAGTTTGAGTTGAAACATGGGCCGCTCCTTTTAGGGTTTTAAGGTTTGGGCGTTGGGGCAATTTGACGCATGGGACAGCGATAGAGTGAGAAAGTGACCTCAATTTGGTTGCGAGCACAGCCCTCGCGGTATTCTCCGGCCTGCAGATTGTGGGTGACCACGAGATTGGCCCCCACCTGTTCGGCCCGCTTGCGCAGATTATAATGCAAACGCTCCAAATAAGCGGGAGAGGTGCCGGAATCCATTTGACCACAGCCGTTGCCATCGGTGAGGGCCTCTGACGCAATCTTGGTGCAACTCAAATTGGCTGGGAGGTTTTTTAAGATGTAAATTTCTGCCTTGGGCTGATTTCCGTCAGCATGCTGGCCCCGACAAGCAGCCAGAGAGACCAGTGTCAGAGCACCGAGCATCCATGGGGTTGCAAAGCGGATGGTCATTCTTTGGGGGACTTCTTGGCTGAAAGCGGGTTTTTTTTGCTGACAGGGGTGTCGACAGGGTCAGACCAGAGTTCTTTGACCTGTTTGACGGCTTCGTGCATGTCTTGGGAGGCCTCCAATTCACCTTCAATAAACCGCAGGCCTTCAATCAGCCACGTTGCCAATTCCGGTTGAAAGAGCCGGTAAAAGACACGGCGGCCTTGGCGGCGTTCGAGCACCAAGCGGTGAGAACGCATCAGAGCCAAATGTTGAGAGACACGGGCATGGCTGATGCCCAAAACATCTTCGAGAAAGTTGACATCGCGCTCTTCGTGGCGCAGTTCTTCGACAATGCGGATGCGATGTGGGTGCGACAAGACACTCAACAATTTGGACAGTTCTTTGGCTACCAGATGGCGTGCAGGCATGGATATTCTACTCTCGGTGTCATTCTTTCATAAGCTGGATTTTCAGGCATGATTGTCGTTAAAACAATGCAAAAACGCGCTTGCATAGGTTATTATATACGCATGATTGCATATTATCCAGCCCTTATTTTAAGGGCGGGAGAGAAAAGAGGGGCCGTGAATATTCCTGCATTTGACCCAGGGCTGTCTGCTTTGCAGGCTTCGGCCAGCGCTTTAAATACCTCTGCTCACAATTTGGCCAATCTCACCACCTCTGATTTTGAGGCCAAACGGGTGGTCTTTGAAGAAGCAAAATCCGGAGTTGTGGCCCGTGAAGCCCCGACAGAACAGCCGGTGGATATGGCCGCAGAAATGATTCAACAACTCAAGGTGCGGCGTCTGTCTGAAGCTGCCATTGCCAGTTTAAGAGCAGGTGAAGAATTGCTGGGCGAGCGACTTGACCGCCAGGGCTGAGCTGGGGTGTTAATCTTCCCAGTGCAATTGAATTTTGGGCTCATTTTGGCTGTGCTTTAAAGCTGCTTTGTAGCGTTTGTATTTTTCTTCTTCAGAGCGCTCAGTCAAATGACCTGACCAGTCTTGGGGGGTCAATGCCACCCATTCTGTTTCTGTCTTGATTCCCAATTCTTGGAGCAAGGGATGGGCCCGTGGCAGCCACAGGCCCAAGAGCAATTCAGCTTGAAGATCCAGCCACTCAGGCCCAATCCATTCGGCATTGACATGGTAGAGATTGCTGTGTCCCATGACCGCCAGTCGCGGGGACAAAATTGCCTGTACCGCTTTTAAAATGTTGATTAAAGCTGTTTGGACTTCGGGCACAGGGGGCCCCTCTGTGGATAAACCCAGGCCCAATAAAACCGGGGCCTGGCAATTGGCCGGATACCCCAAATTGTCGCGTTCAAAACGGGTATAACAGGCAATGGCTTGGCCTGAAGGCAAAACCAAATGACCTTGAGCCCCCCGTGGAATTTTGCCAAACTCCGCCAGGGTGCTCTCGGGGCCCATTAAATACCCAGGTGACCAGAGGGTGTGATAGAGTTTTTCCAATTTTTCAGGCGCAGGGGCGAGTCCCAGATCCACAATGAGGCCATAACTGCCATTTAAACTCATGCCGGACGCGGCTCCCCATTTGTTTCCAGGGCTTTGCGCAAATGCCCGCCTGCCGCTTGTAATCGGTTTCGGGCCAGATCTGCATCGAGATCGCCCCAATGCATCATCAACGCGGTTTTTACCTCTCCTGAGGCTTGTTCCAAGAGATTTTGAGCCGCGCTTTCGGGTACCTCACACAGCTCTTGCAAGATGCGCACGGCCCGACGCCGCAATTTGGCATTGCTGATCGTCACGTCGATCATGCGGTTGCCATAGACTTTGCCCAATTGAATCATGCTGATCGTGGAGATCATGTTCAAAGCGAGTTTGGTGACCGTGCCCGCTTTTAAACGGGTTGAGCCCGTTAAAATCTCAGGGCCAACGGGCAAAACCAGGTAAAATTCCACACCTGGGTCGTTTTGTTCAACAGGGCTGCAAGCCAGCAGGGCTGTGTGTAGGCCTTGACTGCGTCCCTGGCGCAAAGCCGCTCGTACATAAGGGGTATTTCCACTGGCGGCAATGCCAATTAACATATCTTGAGCTTGGATATTTAAGGCCGCCAAATCTGCCAATGCGGCTTCTGAACTGTCTTCGGCCCCTTCTACGGCCTGTTCCAATGCTGTGCGGCCACCGGCTATCAAACCCACCACCATCCCCGGTGGTGTCCGAAAGGTGGGTGGGCATTCTGCGGCATCCAAAACACCCAGGCGGCCACTGGTGCCCGCCCCGATATAAATCAAGCGCCCCCCGCTGCGTAAGCAGTCAACGGTCTGTGCAATTACTTTTGCCAGAACGGTCTCTGCGCCATCAAACGCCTTCAGCATTTTCTGGTCCTCTTCGCGCATCAGCGCGATAATCTCGCCAATGTCCATTTGATCCAGATTCTGGCTGGCGGGATTGGGGTATTCGGTCAGTGGCAATTCGCTGGCCATCGGGATCTCCTTGAAAACTCTTAACTTTCAGCCGCTAAACTTGTTATAGTATATCTGGTTCAAGCTCTCAACGTCTTGCCCAATGACTTGTTAAGGACCGATTATCGCGATGGGGTGCATCTTTTGAACAAGGGCTTAAAAAACGCAGGTTTGTATATTTTTTTAATTCTGGTAGGGATTGTCTTTGTCAGTTCTTTTTACAAGCAAAGCTACCGGGAAAAGAACGTCAGTTATACTGAGTTCTTGCAAAAAGTTGATCAGGGACAGATTGAAGAAGTCCTGATCAAGGACCAGATTTTATTGGCCCGGACACGCCCAGATAGCACCCGCCTCAAGGTCTTTACCCCCAAAAATGATCCCCAGCTTTTGCCCCGCATGGTGGACAAAGGTATTGTCATTCGGGTTGATCAACCCCCTGAGAGCAATTGGTGGATCTCCTTTTTCTCCCCGATTCTGATTCCGCTTTTAATTATTGTCGTGCTCTGGATCTTTGTCATCCGTCAGGCCCAGAGTGGCAGCAGTCAGGCCCTGTCATTTGGCAAAAGTAAAGCCAAAATGGTGATGGAAAACCGCCCCAAAGTGACCTTTGACGATGTCGCGGGGGCCGACGAAGCCAAACAGGAACTCGAAGAGATCGTCGATTTTCTCAAATCTCCTGATAAATACCAGGCCCTCGGCGCCAAAATCCCCAAAGGTGTTTTGTTGGTGGGCCCGCCAGGTACGGGTAAAACCCTGATTGCAAAAGCGGTGGCGGGTGAAGCCTCTGTGCCTTTTTTCAGTATCAGTGGCTCAGAATTTGTGGAAATGTTTGTCGGTGTGGGTGCCTCGCGGGTACGTGACCTCTTCGAGCAAGCCAAAAAACATGCCCCCTGTCTGATCTTTATTGACGAAATTGATGCTGTTGGCCGTCAGCGTGGTGCAGGCCTCGGTGGCGGGCATGACGAACGGGAGCAGACCCTCAACCAATTGCTGATCGAAATGGATGGCTTTGAAGACAATCACAGCACGATCGTAATTGCTGCAACCAACCGCCCCGACATTTTGGATGCGGCTTTGCTGCGTCCCGGCCGTTTTGATCGCCAGGTGATTGTCGACCGTCCCGATGTCGAAGGCCGTGAGAAAATTCTCGAAGTGCATACCAAAAACAAGCCGCTTGCCAAAAATGTCAAAAATTCCGTTTTGGCCCGCCGTACGCCAGGTTTTACGGGGGCAGACTTGTCCAATTTGGCCAATGAAGCGGCTTTGCTCGCCGCCCGCGAGAACCAAAAAGAAATTCAAATGAAACATTTGGAAGAGGCCCTCGACCGCGTGATTGCTGGCCCCGAAAAGAAAACCAAGCTGATCACTGAAAAAGAAAAAGAGATCACGGCCTATCACGAGATGGGACATACTCTGGTGGGGCGTTTTCTCAAAAATTGCGATCCGATTCACAAGGTCACCATCATTCCCCGTGGCATGGCGCTGGGCTTGACGATGTCTCTGCCCGAAGACCGTGTTTCAGCTTCCAAATCGTACCTGCATGATCAAATTGCCATGTTGTTGGGTGGCCGGATTGCCGAAGAGCTGATTTTTGGCAGCGAAGAAATCACCACAGGCGCCCGCAACGACATCGAAAGGGCGACAGAAATTGCCCGCAAAATGGTTGTGGAATATGGCATGAGTGAAAAAATCGGCCCCCGCACTGTGGGCAAGAAAAACGAGCAGGTCTTCTTGGGACGTGATTTTGGCGATGTGCGCAATTACAGCGAAGAAGTTGCCAGTGATGTGGACCGCGAAATTCGGCGGCTTTTGGATGAAAACCACGATCGGGCTCAGAAGCTCTTGATCGATCACAAACATGCCCTGCACGAGATTTCGCGTCTGCTGATAGAACGTGAAACCCTCGATAACGCGCAACTTGATGAATTGTTGGAACAGGTGGAAGGGACAGCCCCTCCCTCTAAACCCGAACGCAAATATGCCTCCTGGCAGGCCAAAGATCCCAAGGTGCTCGAAGAGGGGGCTGAAGAGAGTTCGGTCAGCAACGACACCGACAAAGCCGAGCCCGGAGCCGAAGTTGTGGCTGAGGGCGATCTCTTGGAAGTGAATTTGCCGCAGTCTTCGGCTGATGTTGCGGAGCCCCAGCCCAGCGAAGAAACAAAAAAGGTGTAGTGTTGAGCCATGGCAATCCGTTGTAAAGAATGCAGTTTTGTCGCCGCAAAAAACGAAGACTATTGCCCTGAATGTGGGGCCATGTATGTGGAGCCCCTCGACCATGTCGATGACAGTTTGGTCGGACAAAGCCGCGCCCGGGCTGCCAAGCCCGAGAAGAAAAAAGGCGGTTTGTTTTCCTCTCTCTTTGGCGGGGCCAAAGAAGAAACGACACCTTCTGCCCCGCGGCCTGTTGCGGCAGCGGTACGCAGCAGTGCGCCACCTGCGGATGTGCCGCGGGACCAATTAAAAATTCGCTGCCAGGAATGCAAACATATTGTGCCCTTGGATGGGCACGATGGCTATTGCCCAGACTGTGGGGCCTTCTTCGTCGAGCCCCATGACTATATCACACCCGAGTCTCTTGCTGCTGAAAAAGAAGCGGCTCAGGCGGCCATTGAAAATTACCGGCCCGTCGAAAAAAGTTTTGAAGAGATGTCGCCGCAAGAGCAGCTCAACCACCTCAAAGAACAGGTGGATGATACCTGGGATTTGATTATCAAAGAGCGCCATGTTTTAAATGAAAAAGCCAATGAATGTATGCAGTGTTTTACGGCTGCCGGCACCATCAAATCCGAGGACCAATATGAGGTCATGGCCAGTATGATCAAACAGCGCTATCACAATCTGCAGGATTTTGAACTGATTCGTGCGGACTATATGCGCCTCTTGGATGACTTCTCCAAACGGCATGATGAACTCTTAAAGGCCAAAGAGGCGTTTCTGGCACATCAGGCCAGTTTGAAACAAGGACAACCCGCTTCCTGACTGCGGGACGGATGATTCCCCCTGTACAGCTCGGCCTGGTACAGTTCAGTGAACGCTTTCAATGGCATCAGTTTTTTCCCTATTCTGCGGGGTTATTACAGGCGTATGCACAGCAGCATTTAACAGATCCTGCCCGGTTTGTGTTTGTTCCTCCGGTTTTTTTGCCTGAATCTGTAGAACATTTGGCTCTTCAGATGCGGGAATTGCAAATTGTGGGTTTCAGCGTCTATATCTGGAATATCAAACGCTCATTGGCTTTGGCCCAATTGCTCAAACTGCAAAATCCAGGGATCTTAATTGTCTTTGGGGGCCCCCATGTGCCTGACCAGGCCGAAGGCTTCATGCGGGACCACCCCTTTATTGATCTCTGTTGCCACGGAGCGGGTGAAGCGGTTTTTACAGCTGTTTTGGAAGCCTATCCCGACAATGACTGGCAGGCCATTCCAGGCCTGAGCTATTTTAACCCCAAGGGGCAATTTGTGACTCAGCCACCTTTGCCCCGCTCGCGCGATCTGTCTCAAATACCTTCGCCGTATACCCAGGGGGTGTTTATGCCGCTTTTGCGGGCCCATCCCCATACCCGCTGGATTGCCACCTGGGAAACCAATCGGGGCTGCCCTTTCTCGTGTACCTATTGTGATTGGGGTTCGGCCATTGCCAGCAAATTGGGGCTCTTTGAAATGGCGCAACTCAAGGCCGATCTGGAGTGGTTTGGGGCCAATCAGATTGGCATGATTTTTTGTGCCGATGCCAATTTTGGCATTCTCAAACGGGATCTTGACTTGGCAACTTTTTTGGCGCGGGTCTACCAGCGCTATCGCTTTCCCCACACCTTTCACCAACAAACCGCCAAAAACTCGCCTGAGCGCACCTGGGAATTGCATCAGATTCTGGCGCGTGCGGGTATTTTTGCCGAAGTGACACTCTCTCTGCAGTCGATGGATGCCCACACACTCAAGCAGATCAAACGCGACAATATTTCTTTGCCCACGTTTTTAAACCTGCAAAAACGCTTTCAAGTGGCGGGAATTGCCACCTATACAGATATGATTCTGGGTTTGCCTGGCGAAACTTATGATTCCTTTGTGAGTGGGGTTGAACAGGCAGTACAGAGCGGGCAACACAGCCGAATGCAGTTTTACAATGCCTTTGTTTTGCCCAATGCTGAGATGGCCCAGCCCGAATACCGCTCCCAACATGGCATTGAAACGGTGTGGGTCAGTCTTTTCCCCGATCGCCTCAATGCCCACGATTTTATTGAGGGCGGTGAAATGGTGATTGGCACCCACAGCATGCCAAGGCCCGATTGGCTGCGGGCCAGGGTCTTTGCCTGGATGTGCAAATTCCTCTATTTTTTGGATAAACCCCTGCAAATTCCGATTTTGCTGCTCTATGGCTGCGCGGGGCTCTCTTTTGTAGATCTGATCACTGCATTTTTAAACCCCGATCCTGCGCTCTATCCGGTTTTGGCTGAAAATCTGGCTTTTTTCCAGGCCAAAGCAGCCGGTTTGCAAGCGGGGCACAATGAAGCCACTTGGGTCTCTCATCCCGCTTTGGCTGAACAGGGGGGCTCTTTGGGGGCCGAGCATTTTTTGCTCTACCAACTCAGCCAAGCAAACAAACTCTCTGATTTTTACCGCGAAGCGGAGGGGCTTTTGCACCAGCTTTTGCGCCAATCGGGAAGTGGCTTCCCCAGCGAAATTTTAAGCCAGGCAGTGGCTTTTAATGCTGCGCTTTTAAAAACCACGTATCTCAGCCAGAGTGGCGATCCGAATATGCCCTTCCACTCAGAAATCCTGGAGGTGGCACTCACCCACAATTTGCCCGAGGTCTATCAAGCCCTTTTGGCAGGCCAGCCCTGGCAATGGCAGGTTCAGCCCCAGGTCTTTGCCAAACCTTGGTCAGGCCCTCCTTTTATGTTGGAACATCGGTTTTTGTCTGCTGCCCCAGGCGGTCTCTAAAATGCCTGCTTTTCAGCCAGCACCTTGCAAAATCCTGGTGGGCCCGTTGTATCATCCCCGCGTCTTGGGCGATTATTTACAGGACCCCTTGATCTATCCTTTTTTTCTCGATTGCCAGAATTGGAAAACCCGCCCCGTGGCTTATGATATGGTCATTGCTCTGTCTGAATTTCAGACGGAGCGCCAATTGCCCTATAATTACCAAAACACAACTGTGGCAGAGTTGCTCAGCCATTTTCCTGCCCAAGCGCAGCCGGAATTGCTGATTTGGTGGGGGTTTTATGGCCCGATCCCGGTAGATATTGCCGAGAGCCCGATTCCCACCTTGTTGGTGGTCTCAGACTGGCATGAAAATTTGACCTCGGTATTGGCTTATGCAGAGGCCTTTGACTATGTCTTGGCCGATCAGGGACTGGTGGATATTTTAAACGCCAAAGGCCTTGACCATTGCGCCTATTGGCCCAGTTATGCACTTTACCCAGAGCGCTCTTTTTTAATTTCTCCGCCTTTGGAGCGGATCTGGGATGTGGCTTATATCGGCAGTTTGAACCTGGCCCTGCATCCCAAACGCGAGGGCTATTTGAAACGCCTCTTGCAATTGGCCGATCGCTATCACATTCGCGTGGATACCCATCTCTATGGCGCGGAATACAACCAATTTTTGAACCAGAGCCGCTTGGTGTTTAATTACAGCATTCGCGGAGAGATGAATCTGCGGGCCTTTGAAGCAGCTGCTTCGGGGGCGGTGGTCTTGATCGAAGACACCAATCTGGAAGTCCACCATTATTTGCCAACAAAGGCGGGGGCAAGCCAGGCCTGTATTCTCTACAATTCCACCAATTTTGAGCAGCAGATTATTTATTATCTTGAACACGAAGCCGAGCGACAAAGAATTGCAGAAACGGCCCTGCAAGCCATTCAAAACCAGAGTGCCAGCCACCAATTTGAGCGGCTTTTGGCTTTTTTGCCAAAAGTCTTTGCGACTTCTGGGGGGCCGAAAACCCGCTCTTTTCGTCAAAAAAGTAAGCTCAAACAGGCCTTGGTGCGGATTCGCCATCTCTATCATTTGCCCCTGGCACGGGCCCCAGAATGGGCGGTGCGTGAGGCGTCAGAACTGTATTCAAGCAGTGATTTTCAGCAATCTCCTCCCAGTGAAAGCCGCGAATTTGACCATTTACTGGCAGCTTGTTTGACAGATTATGAATTTAACCCGATTGCCAAGGTGGGCTATCAGCCCCCGCTTCAGGCTGAGCGTGTTTTTGCCCACTTATTGCAGGAATCGGACTTGGCGCCCCTGATCTGTTTCAACGCTGCTTGGTATTGTTTTTTCAGGGGAGATCTCAATCGGGCCCTGCCTTATAGCCAGAAAGCCCTGGCACTTTTTTCTGATCTTGACTTTGATCCTGAGCCACTTGTGGTTTTAACCGACTGTCTTTTGCCCTTTGGCCACAATTATTTTTATCTGCATTGGCAACGCCTGGTGGCAGAGATCTGCCGCGGCCAGGCCCATGCCCACGATTTGCGCAGGCTGATCTGCTGGATGCTTTTGATTCTGCAGGCCCGGATCTTGAGCCAGAGTCCATTTTCTGCCCAAGCAGAAAGCTGCTATCAAAATGCGTTGGCGCTTTTTCCAGAATTTGGCACAGTGGGGTTTGAATGGGCCCGATTACAGGCTCAGCAAGGCAAACCCTTTCAGGCCATTCAAACCTATCAAACCCATCTCGAACGACATTTTTTACAGCCCCAGGCCCATCTGGCACTTTTGGAACTCATGCTGGAACAGGGGCAGCTCAACGCTGCCCAAGACTGGTATCAACGGGTGGAGCCGCTGCTGCGTGTGATTCCCCATTTTGAGTCAGCACCGTTTACACGCCTGCTACGGCTGATGGATTATTTGGCGCAAGAAGCTGCTGAAACGATTTAGGCGCTTTCACTTTCGCTGGCGGTCTCAACCGGCTTGGGGGCTTCCCCTTTTTTTTCGGCCTTGGCGGGTGCTTCTTTTTCGGAGTCGTCTTCAAAGTCAATGAAGGGAAAGGCGTTTAACTTGCGGCCAATCATGATAAAACTGAGAATACTCAGATAGGGGTTTTTCATAATCTGCGCCAATTGGCGGGTCAAAACGGGCAATTGCTGAATCTGGTAGACCACTTCGTCGATAAACTCAAAGCCAACCTGATCCATCAATTTGCGCAGGGATTCATTTGAAAAATAGCGCACATGGTTGTGGCGCAAAGCGCCATCATCCTGGTAGGCCCAGCCTTCGGTCAGCAGGTTAATAATGGTAGAAATATGGCCAACGTTATAAGCCACGATATAAATTTGACCCTCGGGTTGCAGGTATTTGCGCAGTTCCAGAACCAATCTTTCGGGGTCGATGGCCTGCTCCAGGCCATGATAGACCAAAAGCAGATCAAAGTGTTTTTGGGGCAAATCCAAGGGCAAATGGGGTTGATCCCGGCTGACATCACGCCAATTGGGATTCAAACTCTCGACATGCACAAATTCACAGCCTTGGTCCTGCAAATGTTTCTGAATATTGGGCACAGGATCCCCAACGCACAATACCTTTTGATGCTCTGGCTTGAGCAGGCTGTTCAGCTTTTCGGACATTTGTTGACGGTATTGGTCGTACATCGGTTTACTTCCTGGGGTTAATTGGGCTTAAGTCCCTTTTTTCTTGACGAGCATACAGATTTCAATAATATAGAGGCGTTCTGAGGTCATGGGCACCGGCCAAAAGGTCTGAACGCGCTTCATAAAGCCCTCTGCTGAGTCTCGAAAGCCCTGAATATTATTCATTATAGTATATTCCGTATCGAGAATTTCCAATCCCTGGGTCTGAAGCAATGCCCGCAGGGTCTGTTCAGAGTAATATTTGAGGAGTTTATACGGGTAACGGCTGCGCTCCAATTCCCAGTTGAGGGCCCTTAAAATGAAGGCAATATTCTGGGTGTTGAGAATGCTGATCAGCATTTTTCCATCGGGCTTGAGCCATTGTGTGAGCTTTTTCAGCTCTTCTGCCGGTTTTTTCAGGCAGCTCAACGAACCCCGCATCAAAATCATGTCTACAGGCCGCAGAGCTTTGCCGATTAATTCGCCCCCTTGGATCTCCATATTCTGCACCCGGCAATAATCGGGCGGCAAATGGGGAGCGATTGCAAATCCCGGCTCCAAAAGTACATCCAAAATATCGCTGTCGGGCTGCAAGTATTTTTTCTGAACCACTTTGGCTGAATGTACATGGGCCTGACGGGCCTGTTCTTGTTTCATGGGGGCTTTTTCTTCGTCTGCAATTTGGCCTTGGTCTGCTGCCAAGGCCAAACATTTTTGCATGATCGCTTGAAAGCTGAGATTATCCAGGCTGCGATTGAGGAATGGACCTGTGGGACTGTATCTTTCGGGATCAAATTGGTGCCAGGGCTGATGTTCCAAATCGTCCCCTTTGAGTTTGTGTTTGAGTTGGTAAGGTTCCCAGAGCGGGGTACCGGGCATCGGGGGCAGGTAAATAGCCTGGAGTTTGTCAAAGCGATTGCGTTTTTCCCAGAGATACCAATAGGTGCGGGCCATTTCTGCGCGTGAGCTTTCTCCCAGGGGATTGAGCAAATAAGAGCCCAAAACCCCCATTTGAAAAGTGTCACAATGATCGAGAGCCATTTGGATGGCCTGTGGGTTGGAACCGGGAAAGAGGGGCGTGTCTCGCTTGGAAAAACTGGCAAAGGGCATGATGATTTTGCGGGTATTTATGCGCTGGAGCCATTGGCAGTTTTCGCGGGTCAATTGGTCGGGAAAAGCCGAAACCATAAAAAAGACCATTTTGTCTAATCCTCGGCTTAAAATGCCCTCACAAATGGCTTGAAAGCGTTCAGGATGGCTTAAAAATGCTTCATCGGCAATATAAACAGGAAAAATAAACGAGAGTAGGTTTTCGGGCAAAGGCCAATTGCGGTAGAGCTGGCGGTAATCTCTGGCCACTTGGCTGAGCTCTTCGAGGGTGCGCTCGGCCGAAAACAGACGCACCTTTGCGGCTGGGGGCTGGGTTAAAAGCGAGATCAGCGAATTGGGACCGCGTGACGTGGTGATCACGGGAACCGAGCGCCCAGGTAAATTATGAAAGAGATTGTGGCGCGGCAGGGGCAATTGGTCGATATTCTGGACAATTTTTGTGGGTGAACCCGAATAAATTCGTCCCCGGCTTTGGTAAATCAACCCCGGCACTTTGCCATATTTGATCGGCCCGGCGTTGGGGTCTTTGATAAAAATTGGCAGCAGTTGGTTTAAGGGAATTTCGGGCTCACCCAAGAGGCCAATATCGACATGGGTGGGTAGGCTTTGGGGCAAATGAGAAATGTGGGGGCCCGCCAAAATAATCGGCACTTCAAGGTTCTGCTTGATTACCTCAGCGACCCGGTCAACCTGGCCAAAAGAGGGCGTGGTGCTCCAAATAATCACCAAGTCTGGGCGCTGAACCATGATCCGCGGCAGGGTGATTTCCAGACAGATCTGCAATTGTGGGAATTGTTTTTCGAGAAAGGGAATCAAACTGGTCAGATAATAAGCGGAGAGATAGTCCAGTCCTGTTCCCTGGAAACCATTGCCTTCAAAATTAGAGGGATGAAAAAGGGGGAAAAATGCCAGTTTCAAACGTGATTACCCATTCCTTATTGGCCGCGGGCGCCGGGCAAAGCCAGTTCTGTGGTGAGCCGGGCAGGTGTAAAAGAAGCCACGGGTTGTGGCTGACGTGCTGTAAGAATCAGACTGAAACAGTCCTGGTTTTTGTGGTAGGTCTCGAGAGGTATAAACGGGGCCAGAATGGGGGCCAATTGTTGCGCTGCCTCCTGTAGCTTGGGGTCTGGAAATTTAAACAATTCCATTTGGGCCGTTTCAAGACCCGCAGATTGAAACAGGTCCTGCAGATTTTGGGCATTAAAAAAACGCAGGGCGCGGTGGTGATTGACCGCAAAAATTTGGGGTTCCCAGCGCCCTTTGAGCAAGTCTACCAGCACAGAGAGATGGCCGGCATGAAAATTCAAACAGACCAATTCTGCGTTTTCAGCCAGCAGGGGAATCAGTTTTTTGAGTTCTGTCAAAGGGTCTTTGAGTTTTTCCAAACAATGGGCCAAAACAACCAAGTCAAATTTTTGCCCAGCGACGCTGCTGAGATCCAATTGGGCTGCCTGGGGGGCCAAATGAGTGACCTGGGCCTGAGACAAAATCGGGGCCAAATGAGAACTGTCGGGGCCCAGCTCAAGAATTTGTGAGGCTTGGGGGTATTGCTCCGCTATTTTTCCAAATACCTGTTCGAGATAGCGCTGCTTGACCCGGATTTGGCTGAAATGGTCTTTGCTGATATCTGGGCGGGCCTGAAACTGCCGAAACTCTTCATAAATGGGCTCAAATTCAGCTTCACTCACAACCGGGTTCATATAAATCGACTCACCGGAGCGAAAGCCCAAATCCAGGGCATTCCAGCGATCAAAATCGGGGCCAATCAGCTTCATTGCTTCAGCTTTTTCCCAGAACTCAGTGCCAGGAAATGGGGTGGCCAGACCGACTGACGGGTGCCAAATGCGATCGCGGTTTTTCTGGATAAACCACCAGGTTTTGGCCATGTCTTCTTCATTTTCGTCGGGGCCGCCGCTCATAAAATTGCCGACCACGGCCAGGCCGTATTTTTCACAGAGTTCCAGTGCTTTGAGGTTTTCTTTGGCCGAGGTTTTTCCTTTGATTGCGGTCAATACCTTGTCGCTCGCCGATTCAAAGCCAAACCCCACAACCTGGCCATTCATGGCTTGCAGCAAACGGGCTATTTCTTCGTCGAAGACGCTGGCACGGGCATTGAGTACAAATCCCACTTTGCGGTGAATGCCCTTTTCGCGGATGGCTTCGACCATGGTTTTGAGGCGTTTTTTATTCAGTGGAAAGAGATCGTCGTTGATGGCGATCAGGGGCTGGTTGGGAAAATGTTTGAGAATGTATTCCATTTCCTGAATCACGCGATCCACCGAATGGTAACGGGTCTTTTGCCAGAAACGGGTGGAGGCGCAAAAGGTGCATTTATACGGGCAACCGCGGGCCGTAAATATCGCCTGCTGCCAATGGGGGTTGGTATTGTGCAATAAAAAGCGATCCGGTGGAGGGATATCGTCAAGGTTGCTGATCCAGGCCCGTGAGGGACTTTGCACCCGTTTGCCTTCATGCCAAAAGACCAGACCTGGAATTTTGGCCAAATTGTCGGCACTGGCTTCTTTGCGCAGATAGAGCGCCATCAATTCTGTTAAGGTCTCTTCGCCTTCGCCCAGAATGCCAACATCTACAGCTTCGGGCAGGCTTTCGGGCAGGGCCGAAATATGTTCGCCGCCGAGAATGATTGGGATTTCGGGGGCCACCCGCTTAAAATAGCGGGCGTGTTTGATCACGTCTTCGAAGGTCTCGGTAAACGACGAAATTCCGATTACCTGTGGGTTTTGCGCCAGGAGTTTGTCGGGGTCGTCGACCACCAAGACCAGATCGGTAAAATTCAGATGCTCCCGCAAATAGGCAGCCAAATAGCCAAAAGCCAAAGGGGCAATGACTTTGCTTTGATCAAAGTCTTTGCCCCGTAGATACATCATTCCTAGACGAATGGCGGGAGGCCTCCTGTCAGATCGTTACCCGTTGCTTATAGGCGAGCCGGTCTGTCCAGTGGCGTGACTAAACAGAGTCTTTATACAAACTTAAAGGTTTCGGTCTTTTGGGAACCCTGACCTTTACCTAAAAAAGTGGACACCTGAGAACAGAGGTTTACACTTAAAACAGAAGGCAAAGAAAACATGGCGGTAGTCCCCGCGTAGTAAGGATAGTGTAAAATAGAGTAAAAGGAGATGCTTTATGCGAACACAATGTCCTTCCTGTCAGTCTGAAAACACTGTTCGAAATGGCAAAATCCATACTGGCAAGCAAAA